>CBFCWZ010000196.1:0-7202 GCA_965601935.1 uncultured Ilumatobacteraceae bacterium | reverse complement strand
CCTACGTCGCGCGGGCAAGCTCGGCGTTGACGACCTACCTCGAGCCGCTCCCTCGCCAAACGACCGACGAGGGGCTCCGCGGTATCGGCGTCGGAAGCGGGACGGTTCAGGGCAGAGCGATCGTTGCCGACGACGCACTCGAGGCGACCGAACGGCTCGAACCCGGCGACATCCTGGTCACGGGCGTCACCGACTCGGCCTTCAACGTCCTCCTCACACAGGTGTCCGGTCTCGTCACCGAGCACGGCGGGGGCATGTCACACGCAGCTCTCATGGCCAGAGAGCTCGATGTACCGGCGATCATCGGTGTGCCCGGCGTGATGGCGCAGGTACCCGACGGAGCCGCGATCGAGCTGGACCCTGCCGAGGGTCGTCTCCGGATCGTCGACACAGAAGCAACCCGCGGCGTCGCCGACGGGAGCTGATACACCACATCGACGGACCGGCTCCTCGCTGCCGGCCGGGGGTGCCGCTCGGCGGCCGTCGAGTTGCATTGCGAATCTGAGCTACCGTTTCGGACGGAGGCGTGGGGGCGACACTGGGGGTGTTGTCGTGTGCCTTCAGCTGGCCGCCATCCGGCGACACGCATGACAAAGGGGAATTCAATGCTGTACGCGATCCACTACACGACGCGGGCGAATGCCGGTACGAAGGCCGACACCGCTGCACTCATGGCCGAGTTCGGGGAACGGGGCGAGGTTCCGGGCTCGATCGCCCACTACGTCTACCCGGGCGGCGGAGGGGTCGTCATCGCCGAGCAGGATGATCCGAAGGTGATCTACGAAGCGGCCACGGCGTACGCGGAGTGGCTCGACTTCGACATCAAGCCCGCGCTCACCATCGACGACGCAGTCCCGATCATCCTGGCCAATCTCGCGTAGCCCACGAGCGTCGTGCGGGCTCGATGCCGCGGCCCGCGCGACACTCCGACGACACCGCACGGGCCAGATCCGGCTACACCAAAGCCTGGCGCGCCCAGGCCCCGTGGCTCGACGGCGAGCCACGGTCGGGAATCGTCGTCCTGCCGCCCGAACGAATTCGCGCCAGGGATTGACGCGAAACGGGTCACTCTCCGACCGGCGAGTACCGCCTCTGGCAGACGATCAGCGGAAGTGACGGCCAGTTCGTGATCGTCGAGAATCGGATGTACCGCTGAACGCGAGGGCGGCGCCCGAGATCCCGACTGCCGTACAAAAAGGTTGCCTGCCGGTCGGGCTCGTGACACGGTGGTATTCGGAACTCACAACGGGGGGAAGCATGGGGAGCAAGGAAGTCGTGGAGGGTGTGTACGCCGCGTTCGCGAAGGGCGACGTGCCGGCGGTGTTGGGGGTGATGGCTCTCGACATCCAATGGAACGAAGCGGAGGGCTTTCCGCTCTACGACGGAACCTTTGTCGGGCCCGACGAGGTTCTGAACAAGGTGTTCATGCGGCTCGGCGAGATCGGTCCGAACTTCGCCGCGGTGCCCCACCAGATCATCGCCGACGGCGACACTGTGGTGGCGCTCGGTGACTACTCGTGGGACAAACCCGCGGGCGACGGCCGGGACGAGGTGAAGATGGTCCACGTGTGGACCGTCACCGACGGCAAGGTCACCGCGTTCCAACAACACACCGACACCGCCAGGGTGCGCGACCTGATCGCGAGCTGACCTTCAGTCCTCCAGCCGCTCAGAACCTCCGAACGCGTCAGCGGCTACGCGATTCGAGGTACCTGCGGGCGGCCGCACGGGCTTCGGGGTCGGCGAGGGCGGCTTCCATCAGGGTGGCGTCGGCCCATGAGCCGCGGGTGGAGGCCATCTCGTCGAGGGCCTCGGCGACCTGGCGTTTCGTGGCCTTCACCACCGAGGGGGCCTTCGTGGCGAGCAACTCGGCCATCTCGTCGACGGTCGCCTCCAACTCGTCCCGCGGGACGACCCGGTTGACGAAACCGATCTCCTTCGCTTCGGCCGGGTCGAAGGGCCGGCAGGTGAGGACGAGTTCGTTGGCCATCGCCGGTCCGATGAGGCGGACGAGGCGCGGAATGCCGCCCCACGTGAGTGGGATCCCGAGGTCGACCTCGGGAATCACGAAGGTCGTGTCGTCGGCCGCGATCCGCATGTCGCACGCCGAGGCCAGCACCACGCCACCGCCGATGCACGGTCCCTTGATCGCTGCGATCGTGAGTGCGGTCATCGACTCGACGGCATCGGCCATCGCCCGTCCGAGCTGGGCGCCGGCGCCGTCCTTGTCGCCGAACTGACGAAGGTCGAACCCGGCGGTGAATGCTCGCCCTTCGCCGGTGACGACCACGATCGGGACGTCGGTCGAGTCGAGCCAGGTGGCGGCCTCGGCCAACTCGTGCAGTGTGTCGTTTCCGAGCGGGTTGAGGTTCTTCGGCTGGTTCAGCGTGAGCCGCCCGATCCGTCCCTCGACGGCGACGGTCAGCGTCTCGAAGTCGGGTGCGCTGCTCATGTGCGTTGATACCTCCCGGGCTCGACCTCGGTGGCCTCGCCCCTGCGGAGCATGCGGTCGACGTGCATGCGGGCACTGTTGCGTTCGACGTTGTCGGCGAACGAGTGCTCCACGTGTGGCCGGTAGATGAAGCGGGTCGTCACCATCTCGTCGATCGAGTGCGGCTCGGCCAGGTACTCGAGCATGGCGTCGTGGCGGCGGCCGATGACCGCGTGGAAGCTGTCGAGCATCTCGACGAACGCGTCCCGCCCCTCGATGATCCCCTTGTGGTGGAAGGTGACGTAGAAGTCGGCCTCCTCGTCGCGCACCTTGACCAGGCTCTCCTCGAAGTCCTCGAGGTCGCTCCACACGTCGCCGTAGTAGGGGCCGAAACCGGTGAGGTCGATGTCGGAGAGGAAGAACACACCGTCCATCCGGAAGCCGCTGTGGCCTCGCGTGTGGCCCGGCAGGTGAACGGCTTCGACGGTGACTCCGCCGCCGAGGTCGAAGACGTGGCCGTCGCCGAAGCTCTGTGCATCGGGCCGCGGTGAGAAGTGGAACTCGTCGACGATGACCTGCTCGAACTCGTCGCGAGCCTGGCCTTCCAGCCCGTAGACGGCCATCAGCCCGTCCATGGACGTGGCGCCAGGGAGGTCGTCGTGGTGGATGTGCAGCCGTGCCTCGGGGAACATGCCGTTGCCGGCCATGTGGTCCTCGTGGCTGTGGCTGTTCAGCACGGCGTCGACCCGTCCGGGAACACCGCCCTTGGCGACCACCGTGACCGACGGGTCGATGAGAACGCTCTCCCCGGGTCCTGTCACCAGCAGGCTGTTGCCACTCGGATAGGCCCCGTTCGAGTCCCCGACGAGGACGCTCACGGTGTCGGTCAGCTTGCGGAGATCCTCGCCCCAGTCCACGTTCACGCCGGGGACCCTATGAGGTTTGCGTCGCGCATCTGGTGTCGATGGTGCGGATCCCGCGACGCAAACGGGAACGTTCAGTCGTCGGAGGAGGCCGGCTCCGGCTTGAGGTTGAGGGAGGCGGAGTTCATGCAGAAGCGGTCGCCCGTGGGCTGGGGGCCGTCGGGGAAGACGTGGCCGAGGTGGGCGCCGCAGGTGGTGCACAGCGCCTCCGTGCGGACCATGCCGAACGAACGGTCCTCCTTCACCGTGACCTTCGCCGGGTCGAGGGCCTCCCAGAAGCTGGGCCAGCCGGAACCCGAGTCGTACTTGGTGTCGGAGCTGAACAGTGGCTCGTCGCAGACGATGCAGTGGTAGGTGCCGTCGTCCTTGGTGTCCCAGTAGACGCCGCTGAACGCGCGCTCGGTGCCGTGCTTCTGTGTGACCTCGTACTGGAGCGGGGTCAGTCGAGCGCGGAGTTCCTCATCGGTGGGGCGGTCGGTCATGACACCAGCCTGCCGTATTCGGACGGGTCCGGTCATCATGTGCCGCGTGTTTCGGGGTTGTTGAGCGGATCCGGACCCGGCCGAGCCTCCGGCGTTCCTACCCTCTTCGCCATGAGGTCGCGAGTGGTCGGCGTGCTCGTCGCAGGCATCTTCGTCCTCGCCGCGTGCGACACCGCCGACACTGCCGCCACCGAACCGTCGGCCGTCGAGATGGAGCCGGTCCCGACCGACACCGAATCTGCTCCGAGCGCGCAGCGATTCCGCTATCCGGAGGCGCCCCCGTCACCTGGGGCGACCGACGACAGCAACACCGAGGCCGCCGAGTTGATCGACCGGGTCAACGAGCAGTTGCTGGTCCAGTCGTTCGACTTCCTGGCCGTGTCGGAACTGGCTCAGGCCGGCGACCCGCGACACGCCTGGTACCTGGCCGACCTGATGCGCTTTTTCGGCGGCGACGAGGGCACCCAGGTTCGGAACGCCTTCGAGGAGATCACCGGCGTCCGCCTCGCCGCCGACCTGGACAGCCTGCGCAGCCCCTGGTTGAGCGCGACCAACCATCTCATCGCCTGGGACACACCGGCCTACCCCGGCTACGAACTGGACAAAGCCGGGATCTTCCTCCTCCTCGAGCCACGGTGGAATCCGTTCTTCGAGGACGACTCCGACATCGACTGGCGCCACGTCAGCTGGGGCGGTGTCCTGATCGACGACCGCGAACTCGGCGACCCGGACCCGTGTGCCCGCGGCTGCATCCCGGCACTCGACGACCCGGCGGTCACCGACGCCGAGGGCGGCGACTGGTACGCCGACGACCGAACCGTGTTCGGCATCGAGGTCGGTGGCGAGACCCTGGCGATCCCGCTCAACATCGCGGAGGTGCACGAGATGTTCAACCTCACGCTCGGCGGTCGGCGCCTCGGCATCCCCTACTGCACACTCTGCGGGTCCGCCCAGGCCTACTTCACCGACTCCAGCGGTGCTGCCGAGGATCCTGTGCTGCGGACGTCCGGCCTGCTGTCCCGCTCCAACAAGGTGATGTACGACGTGCGCACCGAATCGGTGTTCGACACGTTCACGGGCGACGCAGTGTCAGGCCCGCTCCGAGAGCAGGGGGTGTCGTTGGAGGAGACGACCGTCGTCCGCTCCACATGGGGCGACTGGAAGCAACAGCATCCCGACACGAAGATCGTCGCCCGCGACGGCGGGATCGGCCGCTCCTACGAGCTCGACCCGCTGGGCGGCCGCGACGACGACGGTCCGATCTTCCCGATCGGCCAACCCGACGACCGGCTGCCCGAACAGGAGTCGGTCGTCGGCGTGATCGCCCCCGACGGAACTCCGGTCGCCTTCCCCGCCGACCTCGCCGACACTGCCGTGGAGCTGGAGAGGGAGGTCGAGTTGGGCGGCGTCCGTCTCGTCGCGTCGGGCGACGGGCTGACCGCCGAGACCCTCGACGGCGAACCGGTTGCCGCCCACGAGGCGTTCTGGTTCGCCTGGAGCCAGTTCCATCCCGACACCCTGCTCTGGCCGGAATGAATTCAGTCCGGCGGGTCCGCCTCGATCTGCTGCAGCACCGTCAATGAGTCCCAGCTGTCGATTCGCTGGGTGATCTGGTGGCCCTCGACGCGGAACCAGGCGATTCCCGGCACCGCCAGCCAGACCCCCTGATGCCCGGCGTGGAATGTGTAGCGGACCACGACGACGTCCCCGGACTCGTCGGCCTGGTGGACCATCTCGTCGACGCGGTAGTACCGGTCCTCGAAGTCGGCGAGGAACGCGGGCAGCCTGCTCCGGTACTCCTCGCGGCCGCTGGTGTCCTCGCCCAGCGCAGTGAGGTGGCGGTTCTCGAATCCGTCACTCACGTGGAATGCGATCCAGTCGACGTCCTCACCGCCGAGCGCGTCGAGGAAGTGCAGCACCACTCCGGCGGCTTCGGCGGACGCAGTCACGAGAACAGCGAGTCGAGGGCAGCCGACACCCCGAGGTCGTGTCGGTCTTCGTGGGCCAGCCGGGTGAGGTAGCTGATCGCGGCCCATCCCTGCTCGACGGCGCCTCCGTCGGTCTCGGCATCGAGCTCGACCTTGTCACCCCACTCCATCTTCACGCGGAACGCGTCGTCGCGACCTGGGATCGGTTCGAGCTCGGCGTCGCCGACGGAGCGGGGCGGGATGCGGCCGATCCTGGTGTGGCGCCAGCCCTTGATCTCCTCGACCGGCAGGTCGGGCACGTTCACGTTGACCACCACCGGGTCGTCGGGCATGTCGTCGACGAGCGCTTGGACGACCTGTTTGCCGACGGTCGCCGCCGACTCCCAGTGCTGGCCGAGGATCGCCTCGTCCCAGCCCTGACCCTCGACGCCGAACCCGGTGACCGACTGGCTGACCGCGACGCCGGAGATCTTCCCGTTGCGAGCGGTGAGGGCGGCCCCGACGGTGCCGGAGTGGTAGACCGCTCGGCCGACGTTGGCACCGGGGTTGATGCCCGCCACGACGAGGTCGAACGGCGGGCCGAAGGCCCCCAGGCGCGAGAACATCACGCACAGTGCCGGCGGCCCCGTGACCGACCAGAGGGCGTCGGCCGGACAGTTGTCGATGTGGGCCCGGCGCACCTCGGGTTGGATCAGGTGGAGCGCGCCGAGCGCCGCACCGGCACCGGAGTACTCCTGGTCGGGTGCCGCCACGATGATCTCGTGGTCCCCCTCGAGGGTGCACATCGCCCTCGCCAGCACGTGCAGGCCGACAGAATCGATGCCGTCGTCGTTGGTCACCAAGATCCGCATCGCCCGCATCCTTCCACCTCGCGGCCGGCCCCGCGCCGCTGGAGCGGTCAACTCACAGTCGGAGTTGGACCAGCACGAGCGAACGCCATGTCGCCCACGTGCGGCCCACGTCGGGGAGGCGGCCGACCTCGACGTAGCCCCGGCGGGCGTGGAAGGCGAGCGAACCCTCGTTGGCGGCGTCGATCGCCCCGATCATCACCCTCAGCCCGCGGGATCGTGCCTCGTCTTCCAGCACGTCCATGAGCGCTCCGGCGACGCCTCGTCCCTGGAACTCCTCATCGACGTAGACGGAGTGCTCGACCGTGAAGCGGAAGCCCTCTCGGCAGCTGCTGTCGCGGAAGTCGCCGTAGGTGGCGGTCCCGATCACCCGATCAGCATCGACCGCCACGAACACGGGCCATCCGGCAGCCTCCTTGTCGGCCAACCAGCGGGCGCGGCCCTCGACGGTGTGGAGGCTTTCCGTCCACTCGGCCGTCCCTGCCGGGATCGACTGATTGTGGATCGCCATGATCTCGTCGGCGTCCTCGGCCCTGGCGGCTCGGATCTCCATCCCCCGATCCTGCCCGATCAGGCGGTTCGGGTGAGGA
>CBFCWZ010000195.1:0-7226 GCA_965601935.1 uncultured Ilumatobacteraceae bacterium | reverse complement strand
GGACGAGGCCGAGGAACGCGACGAGCCACCCCCACCACCTCTGGCGGGGGGCGATCGGTACCATTGAGGAGGTTGTGTCGCTCACGGATGTAACTCTCCAAGCCGGGTGGATGCTCGGGCTCGCCATGGTGGCCCTGGTGCTGGTCGGCTGGCGCAAGAATGCCAGAGCGACTCCCGAAACACCACGCAGGGCCCCTGTGATCCGCCGGCCGTGGGTTCCGATCGGGGTCGCCGAGACCACCGTTCCGCTGTACAAGCGGTCCGGCCCCATCAGACGGCTGTGGGCCGTCATCGCCAGCTCGGTGATCGCTGTCGTCATCGGTGCCGTGATCGCCGTGGTCGTCTCGTTCGGACTCGCACTCATCGTCATCACACTGACCGACCTGCTCAAACAATGAGCGACGAGCCCACGCGCCGTGAGGCCGCTGTCGCCGGCCACACCGGCGATGCCGACACTGCCCGCCGCGCTCTCGACTCCGGCGACCCCGCCGTTCGGGCCACCGGCCTCGGCGCACTCGCCCGGCTCGGTGTTCTCACCGACGAGGAGGTCGCCGGCGCCCTCGGCGACGACTCGGCCGCGGTGCGTCGCCGGGCCGCCGAGATCGCGGCCCACCGGCCGGAGGCCCCCCTCCTCCCACTGCTCCACGACGACGACCCGATGGTCGTCGAGGTCGCCGCATGGGCTGCGGGTGAACACGAGTCCGACTCGGACGAGGTCGTCGGCCGGCTGGTCGAGCTGGCCCGGACCGACGACGACCCACTCGTACGAGAGTCGGCGGTCGCTGCATTGGGTGCGATCGGGGCCGATGCAGGGCGGATGGCGATACTGGCCGCTCTCGACGACAAGCCCGCCGTGCGGCGACGGGCGGTGCTGGCTCTCGCCCCATTCGAAGGAGCGGATGTCGATGCGGCGATCGAGAGGGCACTCGACGACCGCGACTGGCAGGTCCGCCAAGCGGCCGAGGACCTTCAACGTGCGATGCGCTGACGGTGCTGGCGGGGTTCGCTGCGGCACACGCCGGTCCCGCCGGTTGCACCCGGCGGAAGTTGAGGTGCCGTCAGAACTTGTAGCGGTACATGGTGCTCTCGCGGGCTTCGAATCCGAGCCTCTGATAGAGCCGGTTGGCGGCCTCTCGGGAGGGCCGGCTGGAGAGGTTCGCATCCTTCGCCCCACGGCGCCGAGCCTCGGCCAGGGCGGTCTCGCTCAAGAGGCGGCCCACCCCTCGGCCGCGTCCGGCCTCGTCGACCACGACATCTTCGATCCAGGCCTTCAGTCCGGTCGGGATGCGGTAGAAGGCGAGGGTCAGGCTGCCGACGATCTGCCCGGCGTCACGCGCCACGTACAGCACGATGTCGTCACTGCCCACCAACTGGTCAAGTTGCTCCCGTGAGGGCGGCGCCGACGAGGACGAGAGCTGGGGGATGAGCCGCGCGAAGGCAGCGACCAGCTCGTCGTCGACGACGGTGGCGGGCTCGACGGCGACGGGGGCGTCCGTGTTCACCGCATGGACGCTACAACCCGCGTCGTGATGCGTCCGCGACTCAGGACGGCATCACGAGTCCGCGGGTAGCGTGGCGGTGTGGGAACCGAGTACGTGCGTTGGCTGGCCGAACCGACACTGACCCGCCCGACACTCCTTGCCGCCTTCACCGGCTGGAACGACGCCGGCGATGCAGCCTCGACAGCGCTCCAGGAGATGATCTCGTCGTGGGACGCCCACCCGCTCGCGGAGATCGACCCCGAGGTGTTCACCGACTTCGCCACTGTCCGCCCACAGGTCCGGCTCGACGACCAGCACCGTCGTTCCATCATCTGGCCCACGGTGGGTGTGTGGTCGGCGTCGCTCCCCGGTGGTGACGTGATCCTCGTCCTCGGGCCGGAACCGGCGCTCCGCTGGCGGCGGTTCACCGACCAGGTCGTCGGCATCGGTGAACGATTCGGTGCCACGATGGGCATCACGCTCGGCGCGCTGCTGGCCGATGTGCCGCACACCCGTCCTGTCCCGCTCATCGGCACCGCCACCGACGAGAACGTCATCGACCGTTTCGAGCTGCAGGAGTCGCGCTACGAGGGCCCGACGGGGATCGTCGGGGTACTACAGGACTCGCTCCAGCGCGTCGGGCTCCCCACCGCGTCGTTGTGGGCGGCCGTGCCCGGCTATGCGGCTCAGATCCCGTCACCGAAGGCGTCGATCGCGCTCCTCGAGAAGGCGTGCTCGATGATCGGTACCCCTCCCCCGCTCGGGTCCTTGCGGTCCAGCTCCGACGAGTACGACGCCCGCGTCGCGGCGCTGATCTCCGACGACGACGACATGACCGAGTACGTCTCGCGGCTCGAGCAGATGTCCGACCAGGTCGACGACGAGCCCGAAACGCGAACTGCCGACGAGCCGATGGACCCCGACTCGCTCGTCGAGGAAGTCGAGCAGTTCCTCCGCGACTCCACCGACGAGTAGCCCGGCGCGACCGCCTACTCGGTGCGCCACACGGGCGAACGCACCGGGTCGAACGTGGCCGGCGACTCGTCACCGGCGAACGCAGCGAACGCCATCGGACCCCACCACTGTGCGGCGGCGGTGCGCTCCGGCATCGTGTGCGAATCGAACCAGCCGACGTCGGAGGTCTCGAGCGGGTGGGGTTTCAACTCGCCGCCCACCGCTCGGCAGTGGAACAGCAGCATGTACATGGCGAACCGGCTGAAGCCCATCCGCTGACCGTCGACCACCCCGAGCAGGCGAACTGGCTCGCAGTCGATCCCCGTCTCCTCCGAGACCTCCTTCACCGCCACCTCGGCCGGCGAGTAGCCCACGTCGGCCCATCCGGTCGGGAAGAGCCAGACGCCCGATTCCTTGCGCTCGACGAGGAGGACCTGCCCGTCATCGTTCCCGACGAGAGCACCGATCGCCACCTTCGGGGTGACGTAGCCGGGCACTCCCTCGCCGACCGACTCCATCCACTCCTGCACGAAGTGGTCGGTCTCGCGCTGGATCGCGATCTGATCGCGCTCGACCTCCTCCAACTCCCGGGCAACCGCCTTGATGTCAGCTGCCACGTGAAGGACCTCTTCGAAACGCTCGCGCTCGTAGAGGTTCTCCGTGAACCCGAGACCCGTCCGCGCGATCGCCGCGAGTGTCTCGCTCCATCGGGCCAGATCGCGCGGTTCGGCTGCCACGGCGGAGACGCTACGACATCGTCGGACGCGGCCCGGGATCAGGAGACGGAGAAGAGCAGTGCCCGTTCGACTTCGCCGCGGTGGAACTGATCGTCGAGCAGGCGGCCCTCGGAGTTGCGCACGTAGAAGGTGTCGACGACTTCCATTCCGATCGTCTGCACGGTGGCGTGGCGGATGTCGAGGCCGAGTTCGGTGAGCGCCTTCGTCATCCGGTGCAGGATCCCCACCTTGTTCGGGGCGGCGATCTCGATGACCGTGGCGTTGCTGGACGCGCCGTCGATGAAGGTGACCCTGGGTGGCCCGGGAAGGTCGGCCTGGGTACGCCGCTGGCGACGGTAGGTCTGAGCTCGCTCGGCCAGCCGCGCCTCGATCGCCAACCGATGGTCGATCGCGTTGCGGAGATCGGCCTCGATCCGATCCCACTTCACGCCACCCTGGGGCGGCACGACCCGGAACTCGGACGCGGCCATCCCGATCTCGTCGGAGTGCGCCCGGGCATTCACGACATCGAGTCCGTGCAGGGACAGGACCCCCGCCACCTGGCTGAACGTTCCGGCGGCGTCACGGTTGACGACGGTGATGAGGTCGTCGTTCAACTCGAGGTGCAGATCGCCGGCGGCCATCAGGGAGAGCACGTCGGCATCGGGGAACAGGCTCCACGTGACCTCCTCGACATCGCCGCCACCGAGGACGTGACGCACGCGCTCGACGAGTTCCTCGACGAGCCCTGCCTTCCATGAACCCCATGCCGACGGACCGGTGGCGAGCGAGTCGGCCTCGGTGAGGGCCCACAGCAGATCGAGCACCTCGGCGCTGCCGACCGCCTCGGCCACCGTCTCGATCGTGGCCGAGTCGGTGAGGTCTCTGCGCATGGCCACATCGGCGAGGAGGAGATGGTGTTCGACCATCGAGACGACGATGTCGACGTCGGATGCGGGCAGCCCCAGCCGTGGGCCGATCTCGCGGACGAGATCCATGCCCACTTCCGTGTGGTCTCCCGGAAAGCCCTTGCCCAGGTCGTGCAGCAGTGCGCCCAGCACCAACAGATCGGGCCGGCCCACACGGTCGACGAGCCCGGCGGCGTTGGCCGCAGCCTCCCAGAGATGCCGATCGACGGTGAAGCGGTGGTAGGCGTTGCGCTGGGGCTTCGAGCGGACCGCAGCCCACTCCGGGAGCAACCGGTCGACGAGGTCGTTCTGGTCGAGCGCCTCGAGCACCGGGATCGCCGCGTGACCTTCGAGCAGCAGCGCCACCAGTTCATCGGTGGCCCCCACGGGCCAACTGTCCGGCCACGATGGCGCCTCGTCGCGCAGGGTGTCGAGTGTTCCTCGCCCGATGCGGCAGCCGTGACGCGAGGCCGCGACCGCCGCCTGCAGGACGAGCGTGGAGTCGGTGGCCGGGTCGGCCACCTCGGTGAGTTCGATGTCGCCGGCCTTCAAGCCGATGCCGGGGGCGATCGCCCTGTCGGCGGGATGCTCCCGCTCGATCGCCCGCTCCCAGTTCTCGTCGGCGAGCCAGGCGATGCGCCGGCCCGCCGCGGCCACGGACGCCATGAGCGCGTCGGCATCGGACCAGCCGCCCTGCCTCGCGACGGCGTCCTGGTCCTCGAGGCGCAGGATGTCCCCCGCCCGACGCACAGCGAGGTGGAGCGAGACCCGCGCCCGCATCAGCGTCTCGTAGCTCTCGTCGAGGTCGATCAGGTCCTCGGCGCGGATGTCGAGGCCGCCCTCGGCTGCCCACCACAGCGACTGCACGTCGCGCAGACCACCGTGGCCGTCCTTCAGGTCCGGCTCGAGGAGGTAGGCGACGTCGGCGCTGTTCTGCTGCCGTTGGACCACTCGCCCGTGGAGTTCGTCGAGGAAGACGGGGCCCTTCTGCGCCCACAACGTCCGGCCTGCCGCGACCACCTCACCGGCGAGACCGTCGTCGCCCGCCAACGGACGGGCGGTCAGCAGAGCGGTCGCAGAGTCGAGGTCGGTGCGGGCCAGATCGAGTTGTTCGTCGGGTCGTCGAACCCCGTGGCCGAGCTTCACGCCGCTGTCCCAGAGCGGGTACCACAGCGCGCTCGCCAGCGGACCGATCTCGGCTTCGACCTTGCGCGGCTTCACGTCGTGGACGAGGAGCACGTCGAGGTCGCTGAACGGAGCCAGCTCGCCACGCCCGTAGCCGCCGAGAGCGAGGAGCGCCACCCGACCCTTGCGCGGACGGTGGGTGTCGAGGACGTCCTCGAACAGGTCGACGAGCCACTCGTCGGTGAGCCGCGCCAGCTCGGTGCAGTAGTCCCGACCGCCGTCGGCCTCGGCGGCCGCAGCGTCGATCTGGTTGCCGCGGTCCGTCACGCTCACGATCCCCGCAGGCTACCGAGGGCACCGCCGGTGCTCCCAGTGCCGTGCCGTCTCCGGCGTGCCATCAGTGGGAGGGTCTCCTCCCCTAACGTGAGCACGATGATCCGGGCAGGCACCGCCGCGTGAGACCGCGCCACGCCCTCGGCTGCGTCCTCGCCGGCGTGCTGGGCGCCACCGCCTGTTCCGGCAACGACGACGCAGTACCGGAGACGACGACCCCGGCGGCGACCACCACGCTCGTCGCGCCGCGCGTCGAGGACGCCCGTTTGCGGCTCGGCGTGTTGCTGCCGTCCACCGACACGCTGCTCGGCGCTCCGCTCCTCGCAGCCGTCGAGAGCGCCGTCGACGAGATCAACGACGCCGGCGGGGTACTGGGTCGACCCGTCACCACGGTCGTCGCCGACGACGCCACCGGGGCCACGGCGATCGGGGATCTCATCGATGCCGACGTCGATGCCGTCATCGGGCCCGCCTCGTCGATGGTGGCGCTCAGCGGGCTCGGCGAGTTCGTGCAGGCGGGTGTCATGACGTGCTCCCCCACGGCCACGGCACTGGCTCTCGACGAGTTCCCCGACGCGGGCCTGTTCTTCCGCACGATTCCGAGCGACTCGATGCAGGCCGAGGTCATCGCCGGCGAAGCCGAGGCCACGGGCGAGCCGACCGCCGCGATCGCGCACATCGACGACGCGTACGGACGCGACTTCGTGAACGCCGTCGACGACGCGATGGCGACCCGGTCGGTCGAGATCGTGGAGACGGTCGCGTTCGTCGCTCGCGACGACGACTTCTCCGATGAGGCGCGGGCCCTCGCCCAGTCCGCAGCCGAGATCCTCATCGTCCTCGGAACGGGTGCGGATTCGGCGCGCTTCCTCGCCGCCCTCGACGAGCAGGACCTGCCCGCCAACATCCCGATCATCGTCAACGGCGACATCCGGGCCCCCGACGCGCAGCCGCTGATCGAGTCGCTCAGCCCCGGCTTCCGCACGCGTATCGGCGGCGTCGCACCCCAGGCCGTGCCCGGGCCCGGATCGGAGCCCTCCACACTCGACGGCGCGTATGCCGTGAACGCCTACGACTGCGTCAACCTGGTCGCCCTCTCGTCGATGTTGGCCAACTCGACGATCGGTCTCGACATGGTCAGGCAGGTCCAGCAGGCCACGGCCAACGGCTCGACCTGCGCCACCTTCGAGGAGTGCAAGACCTCCTTCGACGACGACCTCAACTTCAACTACGTCGGACCCACGGGCATCCTCGAGATCAACGCCGACGGTGAGCCGGTCCGGTCGAACTTCGTCCGGTTCACCTACGACGAAACGGGGCGCGACGAAACCCAGCCCCCGTTCCGTCACCCCGCCTGACGCGGCACCCGAACCAGGTCAAACCAGGTTCTCGACGTCGTCGAGGTAACCGACGTAGAACGCGCCGAACTCGCCGTAGAGAGCCGAGCCCCGGTCGAAACGCATCGTGTAGACGACCTCTTTGATCACATCGGGGTTCAGCGCGAAGAGCGTGACTCCCCACTCGTGGTCGTCGAGGCCCGTGGAGCCGGTCACGAGTTGCAGCACCCGTCCAGCGAACTTCCGCCCGGAGGAGCCGTGCTCCATCATCATCGCGTTGCGCTCGTCGAAGGGGGTGGCGAACCAGTTCGCGTCGGCCTCGCGCTTCTTGCTCATCGGGTAGAAGCAGAACGCGTTGAGCCCCTCGGGCGG
>CBFCWZ010000194.1:0-7295 GCA_965601935.1 uncultured Ilumatobacteraceae bacterium | reverse complement strand
AAGTCGAGATCCACATCCAACATCTCCGGCGGATACCCCGTCTGCTCCGCCACCAACCCCAGCACCACGGTCTCGACCGGGTCGGCAACCGGGGCCGCGACCGGCTCGGGCGCCGGAGCGGGCGGCGGCTCGGGTGCCGGCGCGGGTGCCGGCGCGGGCGGCGGGGCGACCGCGGCAGCCTGGCTCGGCGTCGGCGCGGCGCGGTGCAGCTCGTCGCGGGAGCCCTCGATCACCGGCGGCGCGCTGGCGACTGCCGGCTTGGGTGCGCCCTTGCGGCGAACCGACGGCCCGTCATCGCGCACGCGCAGGGCGCGGTGATCCACCTCGACCGCGGGGCCGTCGTAGCCGCTGATGTCCTGTAGCCAGCGCATCCATGCCGCAGGGTCGGCGATCCGCGGCTCGAATCCGAGCCCGTCGGGCTCGGGCCGGCGGCCGTCGGCGCTGGCCACCCACCTCATCAGCGACATGCTGATCTGGGATCCGAAGCCGGCCCCCAGACGCAGCGCGTAGGTCACCGGATAGGCGCCGCCCTTCGAGAGGTTGAGGTGGCCGAGGTCGGGGTCGACCTCCTTCACGTTGGCGATCGGCGGGACGATGCCGGTCTCCAGCGCCTTGACCGCCAGGACGTCCTCGATCCCGACACCCATGGCGTGACCCGTGAAGCCCTTGGTGTTGGCGACGACGATGCGGTCGGCACTGGGGCCGAAGACATGGCGCAGCGCGTCGACTTCTGCCTGGGCGCTCCCGCCGCGTGCCGGGGTGTAGGTCTCGTGTGACACGAAGACCGTGGTGGGCGCGATCTGGTGGCGGTCGATCCCCCACCGCTGCTCCGCAGCGGCGACGAGGTTCTCCATCACGTCGCGGATGTGTGTCACGTCGAGACGGCTGCCGTGGAAGGCGCTGTTGGCGGTTGCGGTGCTCAGGACCTGGCAGATCGGTCGGAGGCCGCGCTCGCGCGCCGCACCGGCGCTCTCGACCACGATGGCGGCGCCGCCCATCCCGAGCAGCATCCCGTGGCGACGCTTGTCGAAGGGGAGAGCCGCTTCCTCGACCACCTCATCGGTGGCGGCGGCACCGGTCGAGAGGAAGCCGGCTCCGACCCACTCGATCAGGGTGTCGGTGGTGACGTCGTCGCCGGCGATGATGATGACCCGGCTGCATCGACCCAGCCGGATCCAGTCCTCCGCCACGGCGACGGCCTGGGTGGTGCTGGCGCACGCCGAGTTGAGCTGGGTGTTGGGCCCGCGGGCACCGATGTGCTCGGCGAACTGGGAGTGCCCCATCGACAACGCCTTGAACAGGAACCGGCGGTCGAACTCGTAGCGGTGCTCGTCGATCTCGGCCTGCGCCTCGTGGATCAGGTGGTCGATCTCGGGCGCCAACTGGTTGCCGGCCTCGAGACGGTCACGCAGGTGCTCGAGGGTGCGCAGGTGCTCGCGGCGCCCGCGATCCTGCTCGTAGCGGCTGACCTCGTCGACCATCCGGTCTGCTCCGGGGAACGCGGACGCAAAGATCACTCCGGTCTCGTCGCGCAGCTCCTCCGGGAGCGCCCACCCCTCGGGAAGAGTTCCGCCGGTGCTCGTGGTCTTGTGCCGCATGACGAGGGGGATGCCGGCGTCGCGCAGTGCGTCGATCCCCGCGCCGATCGCCAGCTCGGTCGCCGGGTCGAGAGCGGCTTGACGCTCCTCGGGGATGGCGAACTGCTCGATCATGTCGAGATGACCGGCGCGGCCGGCCAGTTTCATCACGTCGTGGGCCGAGTCGATCTCCTCGAAGCGTCCACCGCCCGACTCGTTCTTCACGAGACGGGTGATGTGCTTGTCGACGATCTTGTCGCGCAGGGAGACCGGGATGACGTCGATGAACGACTCGCCGTTCAGCAGCCGCTCGACGTTGTCGTCGTCGAAGACCTCCTCGGTGCCAGGCAGGCCGAGCGCGGCTCCGGTGACCACGACCGGTTCGTCGGTCACCATGCTGCCCGAACCTCCCGCCGCAGGGGCGGAACCCGGATAGATCTGATATCCGCGGTCGAGGAAGTCGGCGAACAACTCGCCGAGCTCGCGGATCTGCCCGTCGCGACCGCCGGCGGGGCGCGGCGGGGCGGAGGCTGCGACCACCGGGGCTCCGGCTGACGGAGCAACTGCGGCGGGAGCTGCCGCCGGAGTCGCTGGTTCGGCGCCCTCGCCGACTCCGTGGCCGGCGGCATAGAGGCCACAGAGGGCCTGGTTGAACGACACGACGTCGCCCGCCTTCGGATGGTTGCTGAAGAGATTCACCACGTCGCCCTTGTCGCCGAGGACGTCCTCGACGAAACCGTGCAACGCCCGCTTCGGGCCGACCTCGACGAACACACGGGCGCCCGCCTCGTACAGGGACTCCAGGCCCTTGATGAACTGGACCGGCGAGGCGACCTGACGGCCCAGGATCTCGATCATCTCGGGGACGACGGCCGGGCCCGTCGGGTAGAACTCGCCGTTCACGTTGGCCACCACGGGCAGATGGGGCGGTTCGAGGTCGAGCCGCTCCAGAACGCGGGTCAGCGGCTCCGCCGCCGGGGCGACGATCGAGGTGTGGAAGGCGTGGCTCACCGGGAGGGTGACCGCGGTGTGCCCTGCGGCCGACAGGGTCTCGACCGCCGCCCGCACGGCCGGCGACTCTCCGCCGATCACCGACTGGCTGGCCGAGTTGATGTTCGCCACCACGACGTACCCGTCGATGGACTCGATGGTTCGTTCGACCTCCCCGATCGGAGCGAAGACCGCTGCCATCAGGCCGTTGTCGTCGACGGAGACGTTCGCCATCTCGCGACCGCGTGCGGCGACCGCTTCGAGTGCCTGCGCGAACGGGAGCGCGCCGGCTGCCACCAACGCGCCGTACTCCCCGAGCGAGTGGCCCATCACCATGTCGGGCTGGATGCCGTACGAGTCGAGCAGGTCGGTGAGTGCCCGATCCACCGTGAGGACGGCCGGCTGCGTCACCTCCGTCTGGCGCAGCCGCTCCTCGGCGGTCGCCACGGCGTCGGCGTCGGCTCCATCGACGAAGATGACCTGGCTGAGGGGTGTGCCGAGGATCGGTTCCATCACCTCGTCGGCTTCGGCCACGACAGACTCGACGAGAGGCGAGGCCTTCCTGAGTTCGTCGAGCATGTTCACGTACTGCGAGCCCTGCCCGGTGTAGAGGAACGCCACCTGATGGGCGGAGCCCCTTCCGAGGAACACGCCCTGGTTGCGCAGCAGCCGCCAGGCGGCTTCGTTCCCGCTCTCGAGTGCGGCGCACGCCTTCTCCGCCTTGCCGGCCAGATCGTCCGCGTCGGCGTAGTCGATGGCCACCCGCACAGGGGCGCGCAGGTCGTCCTCGGCCGGTGCCGAGGGTTGCGGTGCGTTCCCGGAGGCGGCCGCCGACTGGACGTCACGCAGCCGCGCCAGCACCGCCGCGTCGTCGGCACCGCCGACGACGAGTGCACCGCGCAGTGGTGTCGCCGGCCCGGCCGCCCCGAGCCTCGAGGCCGGGGTGGACACGGCGATCGCCCCGCGGTCGCCGTTCGCCTTGATCCGGCCGGGGACGTACTCCTCCAGCACGGCATGGAAGTTGGTCCCCCCGAAGCCGAACGCGCTGACGCCGGCCGAACGCACGAGCCCGTCCGGCACCTCCCACGGGCGCAACTCGGTGTTGACGGCGAGGGGCGACGAACTCAGATCGAGGTTCGGGTTCGGGCGCTCGGCGCCGAGTGACGGCGGCAACTCCTTGTGGTGCAGGGCGAGCGTGGCCTTCAGCACGCCCGCCGCTCCGGCGGCACCCTTGAGGTGCCCGATGTTGGACTTGACCGACCCGAGCGGGAGCGAGCCGGCAGAAAGTCCTGCGTCGGCGAACACCTCGGTGAGCGCACCGTGCTCGACGACGTCGCCCACCTTGGTGGACGTGCCGTGGCCCTCGATGTAGGTGGCCCGATCGGGCGCCAGCCCGGCGTTGGCCCACGCCCGTTGCACGGCCAGCTTCTGGCCGACCGGATTCGGGGCGGTGATGCCCTTGCCCTTTCCGTCGGAGGCACCGCCGAGGCCACGGATGACGGCATAGATGCGGTCGCCTGCCTCCTCGGCGTCGGCCAGCCGCTTCAGCATGAACAGAGCGGCGCCCTCGCCCATGATGAAGCCGTCGGCGCCCTCACCGTAGGGGCGCGTACCGGTGGCGGAGAGAGCACCGATCTTGCAGAACTTGACGAACGTGCTGGCGCTCATGTTGGCGTCGACACCACCGGTGAGGACGGCGTCGTAGTCGCCCTCCTCCAGCCCCTCGATCGCTGCGTCGATCGCCGCCATCGCGGACGCGCACGCCGCGTCGACGATGAAGTTGGCCCCGTGCAGGTTGAAGAGGTTGGCGATGCGCCCGGCGATGATGTTGGCCAGCTCACCGGGCATCGTGTCCTCGGTGATCGCCGGGAAGCGCCCTCGTACCCCGGTCCGCATCTCGTCGAGGATCGCGGTGCGGGTCCCTTCGTCGAGCGCGGCGAAGCTGCCTGCCTTGTTCAGTTCGTCGGCGTATTCGGGGAAGTAGATGGGCAGTGCGGTGAGGTAGTGCTTGTCGCCACCCATCGCGTTCCCCACCACCACCGCGGTGCGGTCGGTGTCGAGCGGGCGGTCGGGCCAGCCGTAGTCGAGCAGTGCTTCACGCGCGGCTGCGATCGCCCACTTCTGGGTACGGTCCATCGCGTCCGAGACCTTCGGCGGGATCGGCAGACGCCACTCGAGGGGCTCCCAGGGGTACTCCTTCACCCACCCGCCGATCTTGGAGTAGGTCTTCTCCGGCGCGGCACGGTCCTCGTCGTAGTAGAAGTCGGGATCCCAGCGGCTGGGGTCGACCTCGCTGACGGAATAGCGGGCGGTTCGGAGGTTCTCCCAGAACGAAGGGGCGTCGGGTGCGTCGGGGAGCACGGCACCAACGCCGACGACGGCGATGGCTCGCTGGTTGCTACCGGTCATGTTCGGAATTCACTCCTGGTGGGATGAGGAGGTGGGCGGGGTTCAGATCAGACGTCGGCGGCCGCGTAGAGCGCGGTCGAGACGGTGTTCATATCGTCGATCGCGCCGTTCTGTTTGGCCAGAACCTGGGTGAGGCCGACCGCGGAGGCGAGTTCGTCGGGTCGCAGGGTTCCCGGCTCGGCGGCACCGAGGATGTGGGCGACCCCTTCCTGGGCGACGCGGCTGGCCGCTTCGCGGGCGAACACGCGGCTCACCGCCGCAAGGGTCGGTGCGTCGAATCGGGTGTCGGCCTTCGACGGGATCGAGCCGTCCGCAACTGCGGCGGCACGGCGGGCGAGCGCGGCCGAGCACTCGGTCCAGGCGACCAGTTCGCCGAGGCGGAACAGCAGGTGCTGGTTCCTCGTGAGGCGATGCAGGCGGGCGGTTTCCATGACCGCTGCCAACGCGCGGTGGGCCAGGGCGGCGATGTCGCCACCCACCTGCGGGTGCACCCGATTCAGTTCCTCGAGGGTTCCTGCCGCATCGACGTAGTACGAGCCACGGGTCTTGAGGTGCTGCTGCCAGCGATCGCGCGAGATGGTCATCTCCATGATCTCCGACGTGCCCTCGTAGATGGTCGTGATGCGCACGTCGCGCTTGATCTTCTCGACCATGTACTCCTTCGTGTAGCCGTACCCACCGTGGGCCTGGATGGCGGCGTCGGCGGCGGCGTTGCCGGCCTCGGTGGCCAGGTACTTGGCGATCGCTCCCTCGGTGTTGAGCATCTCTTCGCCGGAGTCGATCCGAGCCGCCGTTTCCTCGATATAGGCGCGGGACGCCTCGAGTCGACAGGCGTGGGGAACGATCAGCTTGTGGGTGAAGCCCTGCTTCTCCGAGAGCGGGGTACCGCCCTGGATGCGTTCCGCTGAGTACGGGATGGCGCGGTCGAGGGCTGCCCACCCGGCGCCCAGACCGAAGGCGGCGACCATCAGGCGGGTGTACCCGAACACTGCCTGGGCCTGGGCGAGACCGAGCCCCTCGGCACCTCCGACGAGGCGGTCGGTGCCGACCTCGACGTCCATCAACGACAGGGCGGCGGTGTTGGAGGCCCGAATGCCGTGCTTGTCCTCGGGCTTGCCATGATCGAAACCGCCGGTGTCGCGGTCGACGACGAACCAGCTGGGTCCACCCGGCGCGAGGGCGAGGATGGTGTACAGGTCGGCGTATCCGCCGTTGGAGATCCACTGCTTGTTCCCGGTGATTCGGTAGCCGACCGTGTCCCCGTCCTCCACGATCGGCTCCGCGACCGTCTTCATCGACGCCAGGTCACTTCCCGCTTCGGGCTCGGTGGCGCCGTAGGCCATGAGCAGACCCTCTTCGGCGATCTGGGTCAACCAGCGGGCCCGCTGTTCCTCGGTGCCGCCGAACACGATCGGATCGGACCCGAGGAACGTGGCCAGCACCCCTGTGGCCACACCGACGTCGATGCCCGCCATCTGTTCGCACACGCGGTACACGTCGAAGCTGCCGCCGCCCATCCCACCGAACTCCTCGGGGATGAACAGGAGGGACACCCCGAGTTGCTCGCCGCACATCCCGCGGACGATGTCCTCGGGGAACTCGTCGGCGGCGTCCAACTCGAGCAGCTTGGTGTCGGGAAGCATCCCTTCGGCGAACATGCCGATGGAGTCGAGGACCATTTCCAAGGTGTCGTCGTCCAGGCCCTGGGCCATCTTTGAACCTCCGTCGAGTCGTGTGGCGTACGAAGTCCCATCTTGGTCCAAATGTGTCGTACGTCACCAGGGCCGTATTCCCCCTACCGCGCGGTAGGTGCGGGCGTCAGAGCGAGACGACGTCGCGGGCGGCGTCGATCGACGCTCGTTGGAGGACGGTCATCTCCTGGCCGGGGATCCGGAGGACGGTCCTCTCGAAGGGGTCGACGACTTGGGTGCGGTGGCCACTGAGCTGTTCGAGCACGGCGAGCCCGCAGAAGGGTACGTACTCGGGTGAGTAGCCACCCTCGTGCACGGCGACGAGCCGGCCGCCGCACACGCGATCGGCGGCCGCCATGGTCATCGTGATGAGGTCGCGGAAGGTGGATGCCGTGAGCATCTGACGGGCCATCGGGTCGTACATCGAGGCGTCGTAGCCGCAGCCCACCACGATCAGGTCCGGGTCGAACCGTTCCACGGCGGCGAGGGCGACCTCGCTGACGGCGGCGCGGTAGGCGTCGCCACCGCTGCCGGCCGGGAGGGGGACGTTGATGTTCGCCCCCACGCCGGCGCCCTCCCCCACTTCCGTGACGAAACCGGAGTCGCTCGGGAACAGGCCGTTCTGGTG
>CBFCWZ010000193.1:0-7300 GCA_965601935.1 uncultured Ilumatobacteraceae bacterium | reverse complement strand
CGCGCTCGTCGTCGCCCGCTGCACATGAGACGAATCGAGATCACACCGTGACCAACCGCATCCTCGCCTCCGGACTCCAGATCGACCAGGCCCTCCACTCCTTCGCCGTCGACGAATTGCTGCCCGGCAGCGGCCTCGACGCGGACCGCTTCTGGGGCGGGCTGGCCGAACTGGTCGCGGAGTTCGGCCCGCGCAACCGCACCCTGCTGGAACGGCGCTCCGAGCTCCAGGCCGCCATCGACGCATGGCACCGTGAACGCATCGCCGAGCCACACGACGCAGAGGCCTACCGCACCTTCCTCGAACAGATCGGCTACCTCCGCCCCGTGGGCGAGCCCTTCGCGATCGACCCCATCCATGTCGACCACGAGATCACCGACGTCGCCGGTCCACAGCTGGTCGTCCCGGTCACCAACGCCCGGTACGCCATCAACGCCGCCAACGCACGATGGGGCTCGCTGTACGACGCTCTCTACGGGACCGATGCGCTGGGCGACGTGCCCGAGCCCGGTCCCTACGACAGCGCCCGCGGGGCGCGGGTCATCGCATGGGCCCGCGATTTCCTCGACCGGGCAGTGCCGATGGAGGCGGGGAGCCACCACGCCGCCAACCGCTACGAGGTGATCGACGGCCAGCTCCAGGTGGAACTCGGCGACGCCGGTTACGGCGTGCTCGCCGACCCCACTGCGTTCGTCGGCTACCGCGGCAGCCCGGTGGATCCCGACACGATCCTGCTCGAACACCACGGCCTCGGCGTCGAGATCGTGATCGACCGCGACCATCCGGTCGGATCCACCGACCCCGCCGGCATCGCCGACGTGGTCCTGGAGTCGGCGGTGACCACCATCGTCGACTGCGAGGACTCGGTCTCCACCGTCGACGGCGACGACAAGACCCTCGCCTACCGCAACTGGCTCGGTCTGATCCGAGGCGACCTCACCGCCGAGGTCGACAAGGGGGGCAGCACCTTCACCCGCCGTCTCGCCGACGACCGCGAGTACACGGCTCCCGACGGTTCGACCGTGACGCGTCCAGGCCGGTCGCTGCTCCTCAACCGGAACGTCGGCCATCTGATGACCACGCCGGCCGTCCTCGACGCCGAGGGCAACGAGATCCCCGAGGGCATCCTCGACGCTCTCGTGACGGTGGCATGCGCCCGTCACGACGTGACCAGCAGTACCGGAGTCGGCGCCCACCGCAATTCGCGGTCCGGCTCCATCTACGTGGTGAAGCCGAAGATGCACGGACCCGAAGAGGTCCAGTTCACGGTGCATCTCTTCACCCGCGTCGAAGATCTGCTCGGCCTGACCCGCGACACGGTCAAGATCGGGATCATGGACGAGGAGCGGCGGACCACCGTCAACCTCGCGGAGTGCATTCGCGCCGCCCGGACCCGGGTGTGTTTCGTCAACACCGGCTTCCTCGACCGCACCGGCGACGAGATCCACACCTCGATGCAGGCCGGTCCGATGGTGCGCAAGACCTCGATGAAGGGCGAGACCTGGATCAACGCCTACGAAGACTGGAACGTCGACACCGCCCTCTCCTGCGGCTTCCGTGGGAGGGCCCAGATCGGCAAAGGGATGTGGGCGGCGCCGGAACGGATGGCGGCGATGCTCGAGGAGAAGATCGGCCACCCGCGTTCGGGCGCCAACTGCGCGTGGGTCCCGTCCCCCACCGCGGCGACGCTCCACGCCACCCACTACCACCACGTCGACGTGGCCGCCCGCCAGGAGGAGTTGCTCCGCGAGATCGGGTCCGACGGACCGCGGGCCACGCTCGACGACATCCTCCGCATCCCCATCGCAGGCGATGAGGCTTGGACCGACGAGGAGATCACCGCGGAACTGGAGAACAACGCTCAGGGCATCCTCGGCTACGTGGTGCGCTGGGTCGACCAGGGGGTGGGCTGCTCGACGGTGCCGGACATCAACGACATCGGGCTGATGGAGGATCGCGCCACCTGCCGGATCTCGTCCCAGCACATCGCCAACTGGCTGCACCACGGCGTGGTCGACGCCGAGCGGGTCGACACCACGATGAAGAAGATGGCCGAGGTGGTCGACCGCCAGAACGCGGGCGACCCCGCGTACACCCCGATGGCACCCGGCTTCGACGGGGCAGCATTCCTCGCCGCCCGGGACCTCGTGTTCTCGGGAGTGGAACAGCCGTCGGGCTACACCGAACCGATCCTCCACGCCCGCCGCGCCGCCGCGAAGCGAGCCTGAACGACCCCGCTGACAGACGAGCACGGCCGGCGTGGGAAACTGCCCGGGATGAGTCTCGATCTGGACCGGGCCCGCACGATCATCGCTGCCGCACTCGCCCACGGGCAATCAGCCGGGATGAACCCGCTGTGCGTGGCGGTGCTCGACGCCGGCGGCCACCTCATCGCCTTCGAACGCGAGGACGGGGTGCCGAACATGCGCTTCCAGGTCGCCCACGGCAAGGCCCACGGTGCAATCCAAATCGGGTTCGGATCGCGCTCGCTCGGTGAGGCCGCGATCGACCGGCCCCACTTCGTCAGCGGCCTCACCGCAGCGATCGGTGGTGCGCTGATCCCCGTTCCCGGCGGGGTCATCGTCACCGACGACGACGGCAACCGCCTCGGCGCGGTCGGCGTGTCCGGCGACGTGTCCGACAACGACGAAGAGGCAGCCCTGGCCGGCATCGCCGCAGTGGGGCTGCAGGCGGTCACCTGATGTCCCTGCGCGACCGCTTTCGACGCCGCAGTCAGCCGGAGCCCTCCGGAGACGAGTTCGTCGACGCGGCACGCGCCGCACTGGGCGCCCACACGGTGCGCACCGATGGCGCCCACCGGTCGCTGCTCAGCCACGACGCCTCCGTGTTCGCCGGCGGCTCGGCCGGTCCGGTGTGTTACCCGGAGAGCACCCACGACGTGGAGGTCCTCGTCCACCTCGCCAACCAGCACGGCCGCAGCCTCGTCCCGCGCGGCGCGGGCACCGGGCTCTCGGGAGGTGCCATCCCCCTGGGCCAGCCGGTGGTGGTGGCCCTCAACCGGATGAACCGGATCCTCGAGGTGGATGCGGCCAACGGGGTCGCCTGGGTCGAGCCGGGCGTGATCAACCTCGACCTCACGAACCACCTCGCCCCGCTCGGCTACCACTTCGCCCCCGACCCCTCGAGCCAGCAGGTGTGCACCATCGGCGGGAACGTGGCCAACAACTCGGGCGGCCCGCACTGCCTCGCCTACGGCGTCACCAACGCCCACATCGCCGCCATCGAGGCCGTGCTGCCGTCGGGCGATGTGGTCACGCTCGGAGGGCTCGACGGTGAGCCCCCCGGCTACGACCTGCGCGGCGTGTTCGTCGGCAGCGAGGGCATGCTCGGGATCGCCACGCGCATCGCCGTGCGGATCACCCGCAACCGGCCCGCGGTGAAGACCCTGCTGCTCTCGTTCTCGTCGGTGCGCGACGCGGCTCACACCGTGAGCGACGTGATCGCGGCCGGGATCGTGCCTGCGGCGATGGAGGTGATGGACCAGCGGATCACCGTCGCGGTCGAGAACTACGTTGCCGCCGGCTACCCCACCGACGCCGCCGCGGTCCTCTTGGCAGAGGTCGACGGGATGGATGCAGGCACCGAGATCGACGCCCGGCGGATCAGCGAGATCGGTCGCGACAACGGCGCCACCGACGTGCGCCTGGCCGCCACCGACGAGGAGCGGGCGCTGCTCTGGAAGGGCCGCAAGACCGCCTTCGGCGCGATCGCCCAGCTGGCCCCCGACTACTACCTCCACGACACCGTGGTCCCGCGGGCCGTTCTCGCCGACGTGCTGGAGCAGATCTACGAGATCGCCGACCGCTACGACGTGATGGTGATGAACGTGTTCCACGCCGGTGACGGCAACCTCCATCCGTTGCTGGTGTTCGACGGCCGAGAGCCCGGCGTGCTCGACCGGGTGCACGCCGCTGGCGGCGAGTTCATCACCGCCTCACTCGACGCCGGCGGGGTGTTGACGGGTGAACACGGCATCGGGGTCGAGAAACAGAAGTTCATGAACCGCATGTTCAGCGACGACGACCTCGACCACCAGGAACGCCTCCGTCGCGCCTTCGACCCGCTCTGCCGCGCCAATCCCGGCAAGGTCATCCCGGCGTCGCACAGCTGTGCCGACATCCAGGCCCTCCGTGAGGTCCCCACCGGAGTGTGGGGATGACCGAAGAAGTGAAGCGCGATGTGAACCGGCTGTCCGACACCGGGTTCGTCGACGACGTGGGAACGGACGGGTCGGTCGCGGCTGTCGGGAAGCGGACGCGATGGGATCTCGGTGGACAGCTCGACGAGGGGACGCGGTTGGTGTCGGCGCCGACAGGGATCGTGGAGTACACGCCGGCAGAGATGACGGTACGGGTGCGGGCCGGCACGACCGTCGCCGACCTGGATGCGACTCTCGCCGAGAAGGGGCAGCGGTGCGCCCTGCCCGACCGTGGTGGAACCGTCGGTGGAGCCGTCGCAGTGGGTGAGAACCATCTCTGCGCCCTGGGCCGTGGGCGGCTGCGCGACTCGGTTCTCCAGGCCGACTACGTGTCGGCCGACGGGAAGCCGATCGTCGCCGGGGGCCCGACCGTGAAGAACGTGACCGGGTTCGATCTGCCACGACTCCTGGTCGGGTCATTGGGCACCCTGGGGCTGATCGAGGAGGTCATCCTCCGCACGAACCCGATTCCCGCCCGGTCGCGTTGGCTCGTGTCGGCCGATGCCGACCCGCGCCGGGTCATCGACCTGCTGCTGGCACCCTCTGCGGTGCTGTGGGACGGGACACGCACGTGGGTGTTGCTCGAGGGCCACGGCCCCGACGTCGATGCGGAGACATCGACCTTGGCCGGGGCCGGCACGTTCTCCGCAGCCGAGGACCCACCGCCACTGCCAGAGCACCGGTGGTCACTGCCGCCGGCCGATCTCTTCGCACTCGGCGACACCGATCATCGGTTCGTCGCCGCGCTCGGGCTGGGGATCGCGTTCGCCGCCACCCCACAGCCTCGTCGTGAGCCCGATCCGGGGGTCGTCGCCGTCGCCGAGCGGATCAAGCACCAATTCGATCCGACGGGCCGTCTCGCTCCCGGCCGCGTCGTAGGGACGCACTGATGGATCTCGAGCTCGCTCCCGGCCGCGTCGTAGGGGCACACTGAAATGGATCTCAAGCTCGACCCCGACGGCCTGAACACCTGTGTGCAGTGCGGGCTGTGCCTCCCCCACTGCCCGACCTACCGGGTCACCGGCGACGAGACGATGTCGCCCCGCGGCCGCATTCGCCTGATGCGCGAAGTCCAGAACGAGGGGGCCCCGCTCACCGCCGAGGTGATCGACGCGTTCGCCACCTGTGTGCAGTGCCGTGGCTGCGAGCCCGCCTGCCCGTCCAGTGTCCCGTACGGGCACCTGATGGAGCAGGCCCGCGAGACCCTCGCCGAGAATGGGCACATCGCACCGTGGTGGGAGCGCGTCGGCATGTCGGCCCTGACCAAACCCAAGCTGCTGGCGGCCGGGTCGTCGGCGCTCGGAGTCGCCCAGCGGATGAAGCTCGTGCCGAAGCGGCTCGGACTCGGATCAGAGCCTGTGGCCGTGCGGCGTGAGGGCCTGCGAGCCACCGGGGACGACGTCCACTTCTTCACCGGCTGCGTGATGGACACGATGCAGCGAGACGTTCACCTGGCCGGCATGGAGGTTCTGCAGGCGGCCGGCATCGGTGCCACGCCGACAGGGGATGCAGCGCCGTGCTGCGGCGCCCTTCACGCCCACGCCGGCCTCACCCCCTCCACCCGTCTGATGGCCGAGACGATGATGTCCGCCCTCGACGACGACAAGCCCATCGTCGTCGACTCCGCCGGCTGCGGTGCGGCGATGAAGGACTACGGACACCTGCTCGGCACACCCGAGGCCGAGGCGTTCTCGGCACGCGTCGCCGACATCCAGGAGTTTCTCGCCGACCACGTCGACGCACTCCCTTCGGTGGAACCACTCGACCTGCGCGTGGCGATCCAGGATCCGTGCCATCTCCGCCACGTGCAACGGGTCCACGAGGCCACCCGCACGGTCCTCGCCCCCTTCGTGCGCGAGCTGGTGGAGCTCGACGACGCCGGGCTGTGCTGCGGCGCGGGTGGCGCCTACTCGATGTTCCAGCCGGAGTTGGCGGGCGAGATCCGCGACCGGAAAGTCGCCGCCATCGACCGTGCCGCCCCCGACCTCGTGGCCAGCGCCAACCCCGGCTGCTCCATGCACCTCGGCACCGTCGGCGTCCCCACCCGCCACCCCATGTCGATCGTCCACGACGCCCTCACCCGCTGACCTGCAACAGGTGTCAGACACGTGTTGCAGCTTTCTGGACAACGGCGCGAACCAGACCTGCAACGCAAAGCTGCAACACGTGTCTGACACCGGTCGTCCGACGAATTGGTCGGGCTCTCTCCGCCCGACAACGATTGATCGCATGAGCGAAGAGAACGACGCTGTCCTGACCGAGCGGCGGGGTCGGGTGCTGTTGATCACCCTCAACCGCCCCGACGCGATGAACGCCATCAACGGTGCCCTGTCCGAAGGTCTCGTGGCGGCGATCCAGGAACTCGACACCGACAACGACCTCAGTGCTGCCGTCCTCACCGGCAATGGCCGCGGATTCTGCTCCGGCATGGACCTCAAGGCCTTCGCCAAGGGCGAGAACATCGGGCCGTTCCTCGAGTTCATCCGCACCGGTTCGAAGAAGCCGCTGATCGGCGCCGTCGAAGGGTTCGCCCTCGCCGGTGGGCTCGAGATGGCCCTCACCTGCGACCTGCTCGTTGCATCCGAGGGCGCGAAGCTCGGTATCTCCGAGGTGAAGGTCGGCCTGTTCGCCGCCGGTGGCGGCCTCCAGCGGCTCCCTTCCCGCGTCGGCTACGGCACCGCGATGAAGATGGCACTCACCGGCGACCCGATCCTCGCCGAGGAAGCCGCCGAGAAGGGCCTCGTGATGGAGGTCACCGGCAAGGGTGGTGCCGTCGAGGCCGCGCTCGCCCTCGCCGAGCGCATCGCCCAGAACGCCCCGTTGGCATTGTCGGCCTCGAAGCAGCTGATCGGCGCCGCCGTCGACCGCACTGCCGACGAGTTCTTCGAGTTCCAGAACACGTTCATGACCGTGTTCGTGTCGAACGACGCGCAGGAAGGCCCGAAGGCCTTCGCCGAGAAACGGGCCCCCGAGTGGACGGGCACCTGAGCCAGGTTCACTAGCTGCCGGACGTCGTCGACCACGCCGCAGAGGGAGTCCCCAACCCCCCAGGGAACCGATCTGTCACCGCCATCGACGGAG
>CBFCWZ010000192.1:0-7422 GCA_965601935.1 uncultured Ilumatobacteraceae bacterium | reverse complement strand
TCGACAACGGGGCCGAGATGTACTGCGTCGACCCCCGGCGCACCTCCTCGTCGAAGTTCGCCGATGTGTGGCTCGGGATCGACGTCGGGACCGACATCGCCCTCGCCAATGCAGTGGCGCGGGAGATCATCCACGCCGGGCTGGCCGACCGCGACTTCATCGCCCGCTCCACCTCGGGCTTCGAGGAGTTCGCCGCATCCGTCGAGCCCTACACGCTCGAGCGGGCCGCCGAGATCACCGGCGTCCCCTCAGGGGCGATACGTGAACTCGCCCACGCCTACGGATCGGCCGAGAAGGCGCAGATCCTCTGGACGCTCGGGATCACCGAACATCACAACGCCGTCGACAATGTGGTGGCGCTGTGCAACCTGGCGCTCCTGACCGGGCACGTCGGACGCTGGGGTTCCGGGCTGGTGCCGCTACGTGGGCAGAACAACGTCCAGGGTGGTGGCGACATGGGCGCCCTGCCGAACAAACTGCCCGGCTTCCAGGACGTGGCCGATCCGGAGCGGCGGGGCACGTTCGAGTCGCGGTGGGGCGCCCCGTTGAACCCCGAACCCGGGATCCACCTCACGCTGATGTTCGAGGCGATGCAGCGGGGCGACCTCACTGCGGCCTACGTAGTGGGGGAGAACCCGGCCGATTCCGAGGCCGACGTCGAGCACGCCCGACAACTGCTGGCCGGCCTCGACACACTGGTGGTGCAGGACATCTTCCTCACCCGGACCGCCGAACTGGCCGACGTGGTGCTGCCGGCGTCGGTGGCGTGGGCCGAGAGCGAAGGAACCGTCACCTCCTCGGAGCGGCGGGTGCAGCGCGTGCGCGCGGCCCTACCTCCGCCGGGTGAGGCGCGCCACGACGTGCAGATCTTCGTCGACCTCGCGGCCAGGCTGGGGGTCGACCTCGGCCCGGCCGACCCCGAGATGTTGTGGGACGAACTGCGCAGCCTCTCGTCGATGCACGCGGGGATGTCGTGGGATCGGCTCGAGGCCGAAGGCGGACTGCAGTGGCCGTGTCCCTCACTCGATCATCCCGGCACCCCGTTCCTCCACGGCTGGCTGTGGGACGACGAGCTCGATGGTCACGCTCCCGCACCGTTCTCGGTGGTGGAGCACGCCGGTCCGGTGGAGGAGTTGAGCGCCGAGTTCCCCCTCCGCCTCACCACGGGTCGGGCGCTCGACTCGTACAACACCGGTGTGCAGACGGGGGGATACGCCTCCCCGATCCGATATGGCGACGCGCTCGACGTGAACCCCGCCGATGCCGACCGACTCGGAGTCGGCGACGGGGAGATGGTGCGCGTCAGTTCGCCTCGGGGCTCGGTGGAGATGCCGATACGGATCCAGCCGGAGATCCCCGAGGGGCTCACCTTCACCACGTTCCACTTCTCGGAGCTCGCCGACATCAACCTCCTCACCAATGACGCCTGGGATCCGCGATCGGGCACGTCGGAATTCAAAGCGGCGGCGATCCGGATCGACCGACTGGAGGACGCCGTTGGCTGACCTCCGGGTGATCGTGGACGACAGCACGGCCGTCGAGCGCCGAGCGGTCGACGATGCGGTGGGCGCGCACGCTGCCGTCACCGTCGAGACGGAGCGGCTGGTGCGTGGCGGCGGCCGGCGGCGCCACGCCGCCCGGCAGTATCTGCTGCCCGGCCTGCATGCACTGCAACGGGAGATCGGCTGGATCAGCCCGGGAGGCATGAACTACCTGTGCGCGGTCCTCCAGGTGCCTCCCGCAGAGGCGTATGGCGTCGCCTCGTTCTACGAGATGCTGCGGACCACCGACCCCGGTCACAGCGACTCGGTGACCCACGTGTGCATCGACCCTGCCTGTCGAGTCGCCGGGGCGGATGGCCTTCAAGAGCGGCTGGAAGGGCGCGGCGAGCGGGTACACCGTGCTCCGTGCCTCGGACAGTGCGAGCAGGCGCCCGCAAGGTTCGTGCAGGGGAGAGGCGAGGACGACCACGTCCCCGCCGACGAGAGGATCGTGCCGGGCGCCTACCGGCTGCCCCAGCACGGGTCGCCCGACCTGGCGCTGCTGAAGCGGATCGGCGTCGCCGACCCGACCTCGCTCGAGTCCTACCGCCAACACGGGGGCTACCGGGCACTCGACCAGGCGATCAACCAGGGCGGCGAGTACGTGCTCGGCGAGATCGCCGCGGCCGAACTCACAGGTCGTGGCGGGGCGGCCTTCCCGACGGCCACCAAGTGGCGGGCGGTGGCCGCCCATCCGGGCACCGCGAAACACGTCATCGCCAACGGCGACGAGTCGGAACCGGGCACCTTCAAGGACCGCATCCTGATGGAGCACGATCCGTTCGCGGTGGTGGAGGCACTCACCATCGCCGGCCTCGTGACCGGAGCCGAGAACGGCTGGATCTACATCCGCGGCGAGTACCCGCTGGTGACCGAACGGCTCACCACCGCGATCGCGCAGGCGCGCGCGGCGGGCCTGCTGGGCGGGAGCGTCGCCGGGTCGGGACAGGGCTTCGACATCGAGATCCGGCGCGGCGCGGGCGCGTACATCTGTGGGGAGGAGACGGCGCTGTTCAACTCGATCGAGGGCTTCCGCGGCGAGCCGCGCAACAAGCCGCCGTACCCGACCGACAGCGGCCTGTTCGGCGAGCCGACCGTGGTGAACAATCCCGAGACACTGCTCAACGTGCTCGACGTGCTGGAGAAGGGGTGGGAGCGGTACCGCGAGCGGGGCACCGAACGGTCGACCGGGCATCGGCTGTTCTGCCTGTCGGGACACGTGGCCGAGCCCGGGCTGTACGAGGTGCCCTTCGGGCTGCCGCTGGGGGAACTGCTCGAGCTGGCGGGTGGCGTGACCGGAACGACCCGGGCGATCCTGCTCGGTGGAGCAGCGGGTGCGTTCGTGACGCCCGACTCGCTCGATCTGCGACTCACCCTGGAAGACGCCCGGGCTGCCGGCGTGACGCTCGGGTCCGGCGTGGTCACGGTGTTCGACGACACGGTCGACATGCGCGACGTGGTGACCCGCATCGCCGAGTTCTTCCGCGAGGAGAGCTGCGGCCAGTGCGTCCCGTGCCGCATCGGCACCGTGCGGCAGCACGAAATTCTGGTGGAGATGGGCCCGAACGGTTCGCTGTCGGCGAGCCGCCGGAAACTCGTCGACGACATGGCCGTGGCGATGGCCGACGCCTCCATCTGCGGGCTCGGCCACACCGCGGCGGGCGCCGTGCGTTCGGCGATCGAGCTCGGCCTGCTGGAGGCGCCGTGAGCGACGCGGCGATCGAGATCACCGTCGACGGCTCACCCGTCTCCGTCGCCGCCGGCGCGACGATCCTCGACGCGCTGCGCGGCGAGGGCGTCGAGACTCCGACCATCTGTTACGGCGCGAACCTCACCCCCGTCAACGCCTGTCGCGTCTGCGTGGTGGAGGTGGGGGGGTCGAGGACGCTCGTGCCGTCGTGTTCACGGGTGGCCGAGCCGGGGATGGTGGTGCACACCGATTCCGACAGAGTGCGCCACAGCCGACGGATGGTGCTGGAGTTCCTCGGAACCGCCAACGACCTGTCGGAGGCCGAAGAGATCGGCGCGTGGGCCGATGAATACGGAGCCGACACGTCGCGGTACCCCGACACCGCCGAGCAGGTGGAGGAGCCGATCCGCCGGCAGGACGAGCTGTACGTGCGCGACTACGCCAAGTGCGTCCAGTGCTACAAGTGCGTCGAGGCCTGCGGTGACGACGCCCAGCACACGTATGCCATCGCCGTGTCGGGCCGTGGATTCGACTCGCGGATCTCGACGGAGTTCGACGTCGCTCTCCCGGACAGTGCCTGCGTGTACTGCGGCAACTGCGTCGCCGTGTGCCCGACCAACGCATTGGTCTTCACCACCGAGTTCGACCTCCGCCGGGCGGGGGAGTGGAAGCCCGACGAGCAGACCGTCAGTCGAACCGTGTGCTCCTACTGCGGCGTCGGCTGCAATCTCGACCTCCACGTCCAGGACGAGCGCATCGTCAAGGTCACCTCACCCGCCGATCACGACGTCACCCACGGCCATCTGTGCATCAAGGGCAGATTCGGCTGGACCTACGTCCACGCCGGCCTCGACGATTGATCTGCCGCTTCTGCCCCGTGTCGGGCCACTCGGCCCGCAGTGGGTCCGTGACACGATCGTCACGTGCGACTTTCGACTCTGGCCAGGAAAGCCCCTGGTCCCCAGATTGAGGGAACGAGGAGGAACAAGATGGAGCGAGCGGGTCGAAGGCGCATTTTCGCGATGGTGGCGGCAGCGGCCCTGGTGGCGGCAGCCTGTAGCGGCGACGACGACTCCAGCGCGGAGACGGAGGTGACCACCCCGGCAACCGACGCCGCGCCCGACACCGAGGCACCGCCGGTCACCGAGGCACCGCCGGCGCCCGACACCGAGGCACCGCCGGAGACCGACCCTCCGTCGGCACCGGTCGAGGATCGCTCGTACTACATCCTTCCGCCGGGCAACTACGGCGGGTTGCCGACGAACGAGCACTCGCTCGACCAGCTCCCGCTGTACGACTCGCTCACGCCGCTCCGCGGCGACGTGTCCGACGCCGACATCGACCAGTACTTCCTGCCCCAGGACCTCCAGCCGATCGGAGCGACCGTCGAGGAGCCGACCGGCCGGCCGGGGACCACGATCGAATACGACGAGTGGGGCATCGCCCACATCACCGGCGAGACCCGCGAAGACCTCGCGTACGGCGCGGGATGGGTGACCGCCCGCGATCGTGCCCTCCTGATCGAGTTCGGCCGGGGTGCCTCCCGAGTCGCCATCGCCGACATCCCCGGGATCGACGCCTTCGAACTCGTCCAGACAGGCCAGCTCTTCGAGCCGAGCGAGGCCACCGAGCAGCTCGTCACCGACCAGGTCGATCTGTTGGTCGAGGAGTACGGCGAAGAGGGCGAAGAGATCGTCGCCGACGCCACCGCCTACGCCGAAGGGATGACCGCCTACTGGGCGGCGAACGGGAGCGACGCCGTCTTCACCGTCAACGACGTGGTCGCGGTGACGGCGTTGATCGGATCGATCTTCGGCGCCGGTGGCGGCTCCGAAGCGGCGAACGCCGAGTACCTCTCGAGGCTCCAGAACGCGCTCGGTGAGGAGCAGGGGCGTCTGGCGTGGGAGGACACGATGCTCTTCGACGATCCCGAGGCCCCCACCACGCTCGACGAACGGTTCGACTACCCCGTCCTCACGGGCGGTGACGTGACCGGATCCGTCGTCCTCGACGAGGGGTCGGTCGTGTCGTTCGACCCGCGCGAGAGCGGCACCCCGTTCTCCGTCGACGGCGTGGTCTACGACGCGGCGGGGGATCCCCCCGACCGCGAGGCGTCGAACTGGTTGACGATCGCTCCCGACCAGTCGGCGAACGGCACGACGTTGGCGGTCATGGGCCCCCAGCTCGGGTACTACTACCCGGAGATCGTCCAGCAGATCCATCTCTCCGGGCCCGGAGTCGAGGCACAGGGTGCCGCCGTCCCCGGGCTGTCGATGTACATCCTGATCGGCCGCACGGAGGACTACGCGTGGAGCCTCACGTCGGCCAGCCAGGACGTGCGCGACGTGTACGCCGAGGTCCTGTGCAACCCGGACGGCTCCGAACCGACCCGTGCCTCCGATCACTACGAGTACGACGGCGAGTGCATCCCGTTCGAGACCTTCGACGCCGGCACACTCAACGGCGAACCGATCTCCTACCCGACATCGGTTCACGGAGGCGTCATCGGTACTGCACTTTCCGACGGCCGTCCCGTTGCCCTGACCCGGCAGCGGTCGACCTTCGGGCGAGACGGCCTCAACCTCGCCGCACTGAAGGCGATGACCGAGGGTCAAGCAGCCACCGCCGAGGACTTCTACGATGTGGCGGACCGGTTCGGGTTCACGTTCAACTGGGGCTACGCCAACCGCGAGGAGAACGCCTATTACGCCTCCGGCCGCCTCCCCGAGCGTGCCGCTGGGCTCGATCGCCGCCTCCCGACGCTCGGGACCGGTGAGTACGAGTGGCAGGGCTTCCTCGATCAGGACGAGCACCCGCACGCGGCCGGACACCCCACGGGTCGCCTACTGAACTGGAACAACCAGTCTGCGCCCGGGTTCATGCAGGGCGACGGCACCGCATACGGGTCCGTCCATCGGGTGGAACTGTTCGACCAATGGCCGGACCCCGTGGATCTCGCCGGTGTGGTGTCGGTGATGAACCGGGCGGCCACCGAGGACACCCGCTCACCTGCGTGGCCCGTTGTCAGCGAGGTCCTGGCGACTGGTGAGGCCCCGAGCCCGCTTGCTGCGGAGGTCGTTGCACTGCTCGACGACTGGGTGGAGCGCGACGCCCCGCGTCTCGACGCGGACGACGACGGGTTCCACGACGACCCTGGTCCGTTGATCCTCGACACCCTCTGGGATCCGCTGGTGCGTGCCGCGCTGAGTCCGGTCCTCGGTGACCTCGCGCTCGAGACCCGCGGGATCTCCGAAGAGAGCATCGTCGACAAGGATCTGCGTACCCTTCTCGGCCACGAGGTGGAAGGCCCGTTCAACCTGCAGTACTGCGGCGAGGGCGACCGCGACGCCTGCGCCGTATCGCTCTGGAACGCGGTCGACCAGAGTGCCGGCGAACTCGCGGACGAGTACGGCGAGGACACCGCGGAGTGGCTCAGCGAGGGCCGCCTCGTCAGCTTCAGCCCGGGTCTCATCGAGGACACTTTCCGCGCCACGAACCGACCTACCTTCCAGCAGGTTCTCGAGTTCGCACCGAACTGATGATCGGCGTTGCTCGGCCGAGCGTCTCATGGGGCTTCCGGCCCCCGGTAGAACGCGCCGCGCTGTCGGCTCAGGTGAAGGGTTCGACCTCCGCGAGGGCGGCACTGCGCCGCTTCGCGGTGTCGGCATCCCAGGCGTAGACGACCGCGGTGTCGGCAATGAGGTCGTGGAGCTCGCGCCGGTCGCGTCGGAACAGGCCGATGAGCAGGCCGATCCCGAAGACCACGAAGCTCAGTGGGAAGGCAACGGTTCGCAACATGGCGCGGCCACCGCTCAGCTTGCTGCCGTCGGCGCGGACGACCATCACCCCGAGGATCGCCTTGCCGATCGTCCGACCCGTCGCAGCGAGAGAGACGCTGAAGTACGCGAACGCCCAGAGCGTGTAGCTCGCAACGATGAGCCAGCGAGTGTCGTCGAGCACAATCTCCTGCCCGACGACAACCCGCACCGCCGCCTGGGCGAGCATGGCCCCGAGTGCGTACAGGGCGCCGATCAGGCCGATGTCGATCATGTACGCCAGGAAGCGGGAGACCGAGCCGGCGTACCGGCCCTGAACGAGGACGGCACGCTCCGCTGCGTCCGGTCGCTCCTTGCGTGGAGGCCGCGCGTCGAGGCGGGGTCCGGCGGGGACGCCGGCGCGCCGCCGCCTGGC
>CBFCWZ010000191.1:0-7434 GCA_965601935.1 uncultured Ilumatobacteraceae bacterium | reverse complement strand
GCCCCACTCGAGGACCTTGGTGAGGAGGTTCGAGGCCTGCTCGCATGCCAGATGGACCCCGCCGAGCTGGGCCACCGAGTCGTCGCCGTAGTCGAAGAAAACTCGCTCGTACAGCTCCTCGGCACGATCGAGGCCGACGGTGGCGTCGATCGACACGTCGCCCGACACGTCGAGGTCGCCGACGAACTCGTCGAGGAAGAGCCGGCGCAGCGACTTCGGTGAGCGGCTGTACCGAGCAAACAGGGCGCCCTTCACCACCTCGGGAAGATTGACCAGTGCGAACACCGGTCCGTCCAGGTTGGTGAAGTACCGGCGAAGGATGTCGGCTTCTTCCTCGGAGAACTGCTCCGGTACGTAGACGGCCACGAGGGCAGACTCTACGGCGGTGGACTCCGTCTCCGGGGTATATCCGGATCCCCCTGAGCAGGTGCGATGCGGACGGGTCCGGGCCCGACCAACGCAGAGTGGGGTAGTTTCCGGGCCGTGTCCCCGGAGAACATCGTCCTCGTCGGAGCGGTCGTCTTCGCCTATGCGATGATCTCCCGGCGGGCCCGGAGCTGGCCGGTGAGCATGCCGATGATCTTCGTCGGACTCGGCGCCCTGATGGCCCTCACCGGTGCCCTCGAACTGGATGCCGACGTGGCGCTGGTCCGCCTCACGGCCGAGGCGGCCCTGGCCGTCATCCTGTTCAGCGATGCGGTGCGCATCGACCTGCGTGCCCTGCGCCGGAATGCTCTGCTTCCGACACGACTCCTCCTGGTGGGCCTACCGCTCACCATCGTCCTGGCGATCGGCGGCAACGCACTTCTCTTCCCGGGCATCGCCTTCGCCCAGATCGCGTTGATCGCAGCGATTCTCGCCCCGACCGACGCCGCACTCGGCGCTGCGGTGGTCGAAGACGAGCGGGTCCCGCTCCGAGAGCGGTTGTCCTTGAACGTCGAGTCCGGCCTCAACGACGGGCTGGTCGTCCCGGTCGTGGCGATCTTCACCACGATCGCACTCGAAGGCGAGACCTCGGGAGCCGAGGCGATGAGGACGATCATCGAGGAACTGGGGTTCGGCCTGCTGGTCGGGGTCGTCGTCGGCGTCGTCGCCGTGTCGTTGCTCTTCCATGCTCACGTCAACGATCTCTCCGAGGGGCGATACGAGCAGATCGGGGTCTTCGTACTTCCGATCATCGCCTACGCCGGAGCCCAACCGCTCCACGGCAGCGGTTTCATCTCGGCGTTCGTCGCCGGCCTGCTGTTCGGGTCGCTCGGGAACTCGGGCTTCGAGTTCGGATGGTTGAAACGCCTCAACCTCCAGAGAGGGGAGAGCGCCAAGCCGGCCAGCGAGTACGGGGAGTTCACCGAGGACGCGGCGCAACTGCTCAGCATCGGCGCGTTCTTCCTTTTCGGGAACCTGTTCGTCGGTGAGCGGATCGGCACGTACACATGGCAGGTCTGGGTCTGTGCACTGCTCTCGCTGACCGTGTACCGGATGCTGCCCGTGTGGCTCTCCTACACGGCGTCGGGGCGGGCCTGGCAGACGCGTCTCTTCGTCGGCTGGTTCGGCCCGCGGGGCCTCGCCTCGATCGTGTTCGGGATCCTTCTCCTCGAGGACGCGGCGGAGTTCGGCAGGGACTTCAGCGACCTGTTCGGCGTGATCACCCTCACCGTCACGGCCTCGGTCGTCCTGCACGGATTGTCGGCGGCTTGGGGCGCGCGATCGTACGGACGGTGGGCCGAGCACGCCGGGATGGCCGACGACCAGCGTAGCGAGATGTTCATGACCGACATGGACGTCTCGATGGCACCCCCGGCACGCTGGTCGCCGCGAGAGGACTGACCCGTCAGGCGTACACCACCGCGGCGTCGGGGTCGACGTCGACGCGGAGGGAGCCCGACGTGCCGGCCGCGACCGAGTCGACCACGATCACCATCGGCCGGGGAAAGGTGAACTCCGCGCTCTCCACACGGCGTACCTTCACGCCGGGGTGGGGCAGATGACCTCCCGACCGGGCCCGCCGTGCCGCCTCGAACCGCTGGCGGAAGGCGAGTCCCGGATCGATGCGGAGCACGTCGGCCCGCCCGTCGTTGGGGTGACCCCTGGGGATGACGTTCCACGCGCCGTGGAATTGGGCGTTCATCACGAACAGCACCTCGCCGCGGAACCACGACCCGGCCCGGCGGGGCAGTCTGGCGACGACATGAGCGACGGCGGTGAGCGCGAGACCGCCGTCAGTCGTCACCCGGAGCAGATCGATCGGGAGTTGGTTCAGCGTCGACCTGTCGGCCCCCCGCGAGGACCCCAGTGTTCGGGCGAGGTCGCCGCCGGTGACGAGCACGGCGCGGCCGATGTCGTCGGAGAGGGCGTTCCCCAGGTCGTGGTCGGTCCCGACGCTGTGGAGCCCCTCTGGGCGGGGGACGACTCGGCCCCAGTCCTCCCCCTTGCGAATGGTCATGGTGCCACCGAGGTGTCGGCCACGACGCCACGGTCGGCGGCGTCGGCTGCGGATGCCGCGGCGCTCCGGGTGCCCTTGTCGGGGGCGACCAGAGCGATCTGACGAAGGAGGTCGATCAGCTGCTTCGTCGTGCGGACGAAATCGCCGCCGGTCAGCTCCTCTTCCTCGACCACCTCGGCGAAGCCCTCCCCTGCCACCCAGGCGTGAGCGGTCGCCGCGAACGTGGGGTCGGGTGGGCGGTGCTCCGGAAGCCCTCGCGCCCGTTCGAGGGCCGCCAGATCCTCGCTCAGCGCCTGCAGTCTGCGCCAACGTCCGCGTACCGTCGTCGAGGAGAACCAGGGATTCGGGGGTGCGTCCGGGCTGCGGTGCTCGTACACCAGGCACGACACGATTGCTGCGACGTCGGCCGCACCGAGGCCATCGAGCACACCGAGCCGGACGACCTCTGCGACGAGCAGGTCGCTCTCGTGGAACACCCTCGCCAACGTCTCGCCCGGTGAGGTGAGTTCGAACTGCTCACGGTCGACGTAGCCGAGATGGGCGAGCAGGTCGAGGACGTGATCGAAGTCCTGGGCCAGCGAGTGGCTCTTGTTGCGAACGCGGCGCTCGATGTCGGTGATCTCACGCTCGATGCGGTCGGCGTGGGCGGCAGCCCGCAACCGTGTCGGCAGGTCCGGGTCCTGGGTGACCGGGTGCGTCACCGACGGAGCGCCTCTCGGCAGCCGCTCCCGTCGCGTCGGGTCCGGGTCGAGGTCGGCCCTCTTCAGGCGGCGGCCGATCTCGCGCAACCAGTCCTTCCGGTTGGGGGCGAACGTTCGCGGCATCGCGATCGTGCCGACCCTCGACGGCGGATCGTCGAAGTCGTCCTTGTCGGCATAGAAGCGGCGTCCGGACACGTCGACCAGGGTGAGGCGAACCCCGTTCTTGCGATGCGCGGAGGCGATCACCGCCGCCGGCTTTCCCGCTTCGGTGCGGATCACCCAGCCGGGCCGCAGCTTGGCGAGGGCACCGCGCATCTCGCCCGCCGAGGCCGCCCGGCGTGCCTCCCGATCGTCCTTCTCGGCCTGGGTCGACCGCCGGTACTCGTCGATGTCCCCGAACGGACTCGCGGCGTCGGCGCGCGAGTCGAGCAGCGCCTGGCGGCGCCGCTCGAGCCGCGCCTCCAGCCGGACGATGTCGCGGTCGGCCTGGAACTGGGCGAAGGAGAGGTTCAGGAGATGGTGTGCCTCCTCACTCCCGTAGGAGCGGACGAGGTTGGCCGCCATGTTGTACGTCGGGCGGAAGGCCGATCGGAGGTGGAAGGAGGTGCTCCCGGCCAGTTCGGCGATCTCGTCGAAGCGGACCCACGGCGTCCACAACACCACTGCGTCACCGACGTCGTCGATCCCGCGGCGCCCTGCGCGCCCGGTCAACTGGGTGTACTCCCCAGGCGTGAGGCGCTGATGGTGGTCGCCGGTGAACTTGGTGAGCTTTTCGATGACGACGGATCGAGCAGGCATGTTGATGCCAACCGCCAGCGTTTCTGTGGCGAACACGACCTTCACCAGACCGGCCGTGAAACAGGCCTCGACGACTTCTTTCATCGCCGGGACCATGCCCGCATGGTGAGCAGCGAACCCAGCCGTCAACTGCTCCCGGAAACGGTCGATCCCGAGGACCTCGAGGTCGTCCCGGTCGAGCGGCGCCAAGCGTTCGTCGACGATCTGTTGGATCTCCGCTCTCTCGTCGCCCGTGGTGAGGACGAGGCCCGAATCGGCACAGATCCTTGCCGCGTCGTCGCACGCGGCTCTGGAGAAGATGAAGTAGATCGTGGGGAGCAGGTCGCGTCGAGAAAGTACCTCGACGGTCTCCAGCCGTCGCGGCGTGGCCAGCTTCTTCTTCCCGGGGTCGTGTCGCTGACGGGCTGGGCGGCGGCCCCGCGGTGGCCCGCGACGGATCGCCGAGTCGTCGAGCCGGCGGGCGTCCTTGTTCGGCACGCCACCCACGAACATCGGCATGAAACGAAGGCGGTCCGCGGTGAGGTCGGCGACGAGGTAGCGGTTGTCGAGACGCACGGGCCGCCTCGTCTCCAGAACCGAGCGAGTGCTGCCGCGGACCGTGGTGATCCACTCGGCCAGTTCGCGGCTGTTGCTGACGGTTGCCGAGAGACACACGAGCTGAACGCTGGAGCGGAGGTGGATGATCACCTCCTCCCAGACCGGGCCGCGATAGGTGTCCTGGAGGAAGTGCACCTCGTCGAGCACGACCGTCACCAGGCCGTCGAGTGCAGGGCTGCGGCCGTAGATCATGTTCCGCAACACCTCGGTGGTCATCACGACCACCGGTGCGCCGGCGTTGATCGAGTTGTCGCCGGTGAGGAGACCGACACGGTCGTCACCGTGGATCCCGACGAGGTCCCGATACTTCTGGTTCGACAGGGCCTTGATGGGGGCGGTGTAGAAAGCCCTCCCACCGCGCGCCAGCGCGCGCTCGATGCCGTACTCGGCGACGACCGTCTTCCCACTTCCCGTCGGAGCCGCCACGACGACGTGTTCCCCTGCGTCGAGGGCGTCGAGGGCCTCACTCTGGAATCGGTCGAGAGGGAAGCGGTATCGAGCGGCGAACTCGGACCGGGTCGGCGCCACGGGCCGCAGGCTCAGCTCTCGGCGGGTCGCCGGCGGAGCACCAGCCAACCGATGAGGACGGCCAGGAAGTAGAGGATCAGCATCGGCACTGCCAGCATCATCAGCGTGACAGGGTCACCCGACGGGGTGATGACCGCAGCGAGCACGAACACGCCGATCGTGGCGTAGCGCCATCCGCTGAGCAGCCGCCGGGGCGTCACGACGCGGACGAGTTGGAGCGAGACGAGGAAGACGGGGAGCAGGAAGCCCACGCCGAACGCGAAGATCATCAGGCCGATGAGGCTGATGTAGCTGGAGACGGTGAAGATCTCCTGGACGTCCTCCCCCGCCCATCCGATGAGGAACTCGAGCGCCCGTCCGACCGTGTAGTAGGCCATCGCGGCTCCGGCGAGGAAGAGAACCACCGACGACGCGACGAACGGGACGGCGTACTTCCGTTCCTTCGAGCTGAGGGCCGGTACGACGAAGCGCCACACCTGCCAGAGGATGACCGGCAGGGCGATGATGATGCCCCCGTACATCCCGACCCGGATACGGGTCGAGAGGCCTTCGGTGGGCCCGGTGATGAAGAGCTGGGGGTCGCAGAAGTCGGCCCCCTTCGAGGCGCAGAGGTCTTCGTAGGGCTCGAGGAGGAAGCCGAGCACCTGGTCGTAGAGGGCGATGATCGCCACCATGCCGATCGCCACCGCGAGAGCAGAGCGGATGATGCGGACACGGAGCTCCGCGAGATGCTCCGTGAGCGTCATCGTGTCGTCGTCGGGCTGCTCCGTCTCGGGTGCGTCGGCGCTCATGCGGATGCTGCCTCGTCGGCCGCGGGCGCCGGCCCTGGTGGCTCATCCTCTCCAGCATCGGAGGAGCCCCCAGCCGATCCGTTGGAGGTGGCTGCCTCCCTCTGGGCGGCGGCCTTCCGGGCCCGCTCCACCGCCTCGGCCCGGGCGGCGAGGCCCGCACTCGAGTTCGCAGCCGCAATCGTGTTGACCGGCCTCTCGGGCTGATCATCTACCGGAGGCCGGGCGTCTTCGGTGGTGACGTCGGGGGTGGGGGTATCGGTCGATTCGATTCCGGGTGTGGCCGTCTCGGTGTCGGGCGCCGAGTCGGGGTCGACGGGGTCGACGGCCTCGGTGGCGGGGGGATCGGGTGTGGCCGTCCCGGTGGCGGGCGGAGCGTCGGGGTCGACGGCGTCGGCCTCGGTGGCGGGAGGATCGGGTGGGGCCGTCTCGGTGGCGGGCGGAGCGTCGGTGGCGCCGGCCGGTGGGGGTGTGGACGGCGCGTCGTTCGGTGGGTCATCGGCCCTCGCGGGGGGCTCGTAGAACTCGGTCTCGTCGCCGGGGAGTGCCTCGGCGCCGGTGAGGTCGTTGGTGGCGTCCTGCAGCAACGCCGCGGTCTCCTTCATCTGCCGGGTGGGTTCGTCGATCACCGATTTCAGTTCGGACTGCAGTCCGGAGCCCATCTTCCGGAGCTCGTTGTAGGTGCTGGTGAAGCGCTTCACCGCGTCGGGGAGCTTCTCGGGGCCGAGGACCACGAGCGCGATCAGCAAGATGAAGATGATCTCGCTGCCCTGGAGGTTGAACACACAGCGGAGTCTACGGCGGTGCCATCATTCCGAGGAGTGCAACAGCGCCTCCCCTCGCTCCTCGACCCCGCCGTGTTGTTCGCCCACAGGGGCGCCCGCGCGCATGCCCCGGAGAACACGATCGAGGCGTTTCACCTGGCACTGCGTCTCGGTGCGACCGGTCTGGAGAGTGACGTGTGGCTGACCGCCGACGGCGTTCCGGTGCTCGACCACGACGGTGTGTTCCGGCGCGGGGTCCGGAAGCTCCCGATCTCGAAATGCCGCCGCGACGAGGTCCCCGATCACATCCCGAGCCTGCAGGATCTCCTCGCCGAGTGTGGAACGGACTTCCACCTCTCACTGGACGTGAAGGACCCCGACGCTGCGCTGCCGGTCGCGGAGGTGTGCCGCCGATTCGGCGACCAGTTCACGTCGAGGGTCTGGTTGTGCCACGGGGACCTCGGGACACTCACCGGTTGGCGCGAACCGCTGCGCGACTTCCGCCTGGTCGACTCGACGCGCCTCGAGCGCCTCAAAGAGGGCCCGGAGCGCCGAGCCGCAGCCCTCGCCTCCCGCGGCATCGACGCCGTCAACCTTCACCGGTCCGACTGGAACGGGGGCCTGGTGGTCCTGTTCCACCGATTCGACCGGTTCGCCTTCGGCTGGGACCTCCAGTTCGACCACCAGATGGAACCTGCCCTCCGAATGGGCCTCGACGCGGTGTACAGCGACGACGTCGAGATGATGCATTCGGTCGCCCGCGGTGTCTGGGAACCGCGCGGATAGGGCACGACCTGGGGTTTCGCGATTCGGCC
>CBFCWZ010000190.1:0-7438 GCA_965601935.1 uncultured Ilumatobacteraceae bacterium | reverse complement strand
CGTCAGGTACGGCCGCACGCCGTCGAGAACGAGGATCGCCTGCATCGCCAACGACGGCTTCACGATGCCGGCCTTGGCGAAGGCGGCGTACACCTCTGGATCGTCGACCAGTTCGTACAACATCTCCCGGCCCGACTCGTCGGCGCGCAGCCGGGTCACCATCGTGCGCAACACAGTGGAGTGGTGGTCCTCGATCGCGGCCTCGAGTTCGTGGGCTGCCTCACGGGCATCCGCGTCGAGCCGTTCCACCGCCTTCTGGGCGGCGTCGATCCGAGTTGCCCGGCCTACGAAGTCGCCCTCGGGTCGGGCCGTGGGCGGGTCGTCGGTGACGGTCACTCCGTGGCTCCCTGGAGCTCGGCGATCTCCGAGAGTTGGCGGTCGATCATCTCGACGGCCTCCAACTCACCGGATTCTGCGAACAGGTGCCGTGCGGTCTCGTAGCGCTCGGTGGCGTCGTCGAAGGCGGCGAGGTGGGCGAGGGCATTGGCCTGGTTGGCCAGGACCCGGGCATACCCGAGCGGGTCACTCATGGGGGAGCGGACCTGGAGCACTTCTTCGTAGAGGTCGACGGCTTCGCGCAGGTTGTCCTCGCGGTGCGTCGACGGGAGGTACTGCAGGGCGTTGGCCAGGTTCATCTGCGAACTCGACCATTCGTAGGCGTGGGTCTCCTGCGTGTACACCCTCAGTGCTGCCCGCAGGGACTGCACGGCGACACCCAGCTTCACCTGGTCGGAGGCGTCGGTCATCGGCATCGACAGGATCGCGATGCCGACGTTCATGTTGGCGAGAGCGAAGCGTTCCGGGTCGTTCTCCTCGCTGAGGTACAGCAGGGCCGACTGATACGAACGGATGGCGTCGACCAGCCGATGCGGCTGCACCTCGGAGAACTGGTGCAGCGCGGTGCCTCTCTCCAGCTGGAGTTCGGCTCGCGCCCGGGCGAGGTCGGTGCCCTCCAGCAGACTGATCGCGGCGTCGAAGTTCTCGAGCGAACCCTCCACGGCGCCCTGCACCCGGAAGCGGTGCTCGGCGATCATCCCGAGGACGCGGCCGTGCAACGCCGGCCCCACCCGTTCGGCGTGGGGGAGTGCCTCATGCAGTGAACGCAGTGCTCCTGGAGCGTCCTTGAACTCCATCGCTCGCGCCGCCCGCACGGTGAGTGCGAGCACGGCGAACTCCCCGTCGAGCCCGGCCGGTTCGGGCGGCGTGTCGGTCAGGCCACTCGCGAAGGCCGCGGCGGCGACGACCGCCCGGCCGAGCGGATCGTCGGCCACCGCGGCCTCCGCCGCCTCCCAGTGCTCGGGTGTGGGTGAGAGCACCAGGCGGTTGAGGACGGCCTCCCTGCTGTGAGAGGTGGGCAAGGGAGGGGAGCCGTCGGGATCACCTGCGGCGTGGGCGAACGTTGCAGCCGCGTCGGGCCATGTGGCCGGAAGCGAACCCTCGGCGAGGTCGGTCAGGAGCTCGTGGACGCCCGGACCCGGCGGGATGGTCAGCAGGCCGGCGGGCCCGTCGAACACCCCGAGGGGCTGGGGCCTCATCCAGGTCGCCGGCGGATCGGCCTCCGACACGAGGTCGTGGTCGGTCACGGTCATGGCATCCCCCATTCGGGTCCGTGGTCGCGTTCGGCAGTGCTCTTGACGATCCGTGCCGCCATCTCCGCCTTCGCCCGTGTGTGGTAGCTGTGCAGGCGGTGGCGCACTGCACCGTCGTCGAACACCACGTCGAGCACCACGACGTAGCGCCCTTGCTCCTCGACCACGTCGGTGCTCACGAATGGCCCTCCACGGCCGGCGTCGCGCCCATCGCTCACGAAGCCCTCTCGCTGCCGACGAGTTCGTCCTGCAGCAGGACGTCGACGAGGCGGTCGAGCGCCGCGGCCACGGGTTCGGTCAGGGGGTCACCGAACCCGAGGCCACCCGCCTCGATGAGGTAGACGACGACGTCGTCGGGGTACTCGTCCTTCAGCAGCCAGCGGGCGAAGGCGAGGGCGTGGTCCCACCGGAAGCTGTGCAGGTTCAGCGACTCCAGGTCGGGGAGCTGTTCGACGTCGGCTCCGAGCAGGCGGTACAGGCTGCCCGGTTCGCCACCGGAGGTGCAGGCGTCGACGAGCACGACACGATCGGCGCCACGCATGCGGAACGCGACGTCCATCCCACTCGTGCCTCCGTCGGCGACCTCCACCCCTGCCGGCAGGCCGCGCTCGAGAAGCCGCCGGACCAGCACCGGCCCGACCGCGTCATCTCCACGAAGCAGGTTCCCACACCCGATGACGAGTTCCATCTTGCGAGCCCCGGGAGAGCTACATCATCCCGTCGACTTTGAAGCGGGCCATCTCCTCGCCGGTCTTGCCGTCGTAGGCATGGACCGTGCACACGATGCAGCTGTCGTAACTGCGGGCCACGTGGCCGAGTTCGATCGGGTCGCGGAGGTCTTCGACCGGGGCGCCGACGAAGCTCTGTTCCATCGGGCCGTTGGCCTCGTTGCCGTCCTTCGGGCCGATGTTCCACGCCGTCGGGGTGATCACCTGGTAGTTGGCGATCTTGCCCTCGTCGAGCACCACCCAGTCGGCGAGGGCGCCACGGGCCGCCTCGGTGGCGCCGAATCCCTTCCCCTCCTCGCGCTCGACCGGCTTGATGTAGAAGCGGTCGTGGAGGTCGATCTGGTCGATCCAGCCGCGCACGAGGTTCCAGTACTTCGGGGCCTCGTGGAGACGAGCGAGCGTGCGCAGGAAGATGCTCGGGCCGATCTTGTCGTGGATGTCGCGGATCAGTGGGTCGTACACCTGCCAGGCCTCGCGCTCGGGGTTTCCGGCGATCATCTGGCGGGCCAGCGGGCCGACCTCGAGCGGCACATAGCCCAGGTCGGGAACGTCGTAGCGAGGTGCCTTGGCCCAGGTGTACTTGCCCTGTTTGTTGCCGTCCGCCGGGTCGATGGGCTCGGTCACACCGTCCCACGGATGCAGCGAGCCGGTGCCCTCGAAATACGAGTGGGTCACGTCCTCGGTCACCCGGAGGTGGTCGAAGTCGTGGTAGTCGCCGTCGGCCATGACGCCCGCCCGGGTGATGAGCGCGTTGTTGCGACCTTCGATGGTGGGTGTCGCGTAGTGCTGCGGTTCGAAGAACGTCCCCATGGCGAGATAGTTGCCGTAGCCGCCGCCGTACTTGTCGAGACCGATGTCGAGGGCGTAGCGGATGTAGAAGCCGAGGTCGCTGTTGTGCTGCGACTCGTTCTCGTCGCACCACTCGAGCAGGTCTTCCCAGGTCTGGTTCTGGAGGTACCGGTCGATCGAGCAGCCGAGGAGCTGGTTCTCGATCCACTCCTGGCGGAAGTAGTCGAGGATGGCGATGGAACGGGTGATGTCGGTGAGCGTCGGGGCGCCCATGACGCCGCCGGGGATCATGAACGACGAGTGCGGCCACTGCCCGCCGAAGATGGCGTACACCTCGACCGGCTTGGCGCCCAGCACCACACCCGGCTCGTAGCTCTCACCGACGAACGGGGCGAACCGTCGCATGGCTTCGTCGTACTCGGTGGCCGTGGCGTACTTCTTGTTGACGAGGTCGATGGCGAAGATGGCGTAGAACCAACGCGGAATCGACTGCAGGGTCTCGCAGGCCTGGCCGATGTTGCGGAGCAGGATCGCGTTCGGTGGCAGGACGGTCTTCCACGCCGTGTCGATGGCGTAGCAGGCCTTGGTGAGGTGGCTTCCGCCGCAGATCCCGCAGATGCGCGGCGTCATGATCAGCCCGGCCTGAGGGTCCTTGCCGCGCAGGATGATCTCGAAGCCGCGGAACATGAGCGCTTCGGTGAAGGCTTCGGTGACGACTCCGTCACTGATCTTCACGTGCAGGTCGAGGTCGCCCTCGACCCGGCCGAGCGGGCTGACTTCGAGGTCGATCGTTTCGTTCTCGGTGGCGGTCATCTGGCGTGCGTCCTTTCCGTGTCGTCGTGCTCAGACGACGAACATGTCTTCCTTCGACCACTGCGGTGCCGACACCCGGGCGGCGGCGGCTGCGGCGAGGTAGGTGAGGTGGTCGGAGTCGGTGGGGAGGTCGCGGGGGATGACCCCCGACACCTTGACGGTCTTGAACACGGTTCCGGGCATGAGGTCGTCGACCGGGAAGTCGGGCTCGGTGCACCCGAGACATGGGTGTCCGGCACGGGTCTTCGAGGACTGGCGGTTCCAGAGGATCCGGTTGCACGAGGATCGGGTCATCGGCCCCCGGCAACCGAGCTCGTAGAACAAGCAACCCGTGCGCGTGCCCTGTCCGAACTCCAGCGTCGACTGCTTGTACTCGAAGAACCCGTTCCGGGTGCAGCCGTTGTGGGTGAAGGTCGAGAAGAGGGTGCTCGGACGGTGGTACTCGTCGAGGGCCAGATCGCCGGCCCGGCCGGTCGCCACCGCCATCACGATCTGGCTGATCCAATCGGGGTGGGCAGGGCAACCGGGGATGTTGATCACCGGCAGGCCCGCCTTGCTCACCCAGTCCTTGCCGAGGAATCCGCCCTTCTCCTCGCGGTGGAACTGGAGACCCGTGGAGTCGGTGGGGTTCGGCGGCACGGTCGGCAGGCCACCGAACGCGGCGCAGTCACCGACACCGACGACGATGCCGGCCACTGCCGACAACTCCTGGATCCACTCGGTCATCGGCCGGTTGGCGAACATGTCCATTCGCCCCGAACCGTTCGGCCCGGTCACGACCGTGCCCTCGACGACGAAGATGTCGAGGGGCTTCGTCTCCGAGACGAGGTCGTTGAGGATCTCCTGCACCGCTTCGCCCAACTCTGGGCCGAGCGACGGGTGCCAGAGCAGTTCCACGCCGAAGTCGGTCAGCAGGTCGACGACCGTGGGCTCCTCGGCCTGGAGCAGCGAGATCGTGTTGCCGCTGCACGCCCCTGCTTGGAGCCAGAGCATCGTTGCCATGTCGATTCCTTCCGATGGTCGTTTTCGTTCAGTCGCTGGGCTGGGTGATGGAAGAGGAGTCGTCGATCTCGCGGCCGAAGGCGCGGAGCACCTCGATGGCGAATCCCATCCCGCGGCGCACATCGGGGTCACGGGTCGCCGCCATCAGGCCGACCATCCCGGTGCTGGCGCCCTTGGAGCGGGCCGACTCGAGACCGGCCACGAGGGCCTCGGCGGTCTCGCTCAGGACCTCGATGGGCTTCTCTTCGACGATGGGCGATTCGAGGATGCGGTTGATGGCGGGGGAGGCGTCGGCGAGCGTGGGGATCACGGTGGCGAGCTGGCGGCTCGTTTCCACCGGGTCGAGGCCGGTGGCCTGTCCCGCCGCGCGTACCTCGTGCACGACCTCGGCGATCGTGTCGCCGATGACCTCACCCCGTCGGGCGAGCCCGTCGAGGCCCTCCACGATGACCGCGAGCAACTCGGCGTTGTCGAGCAGGGAGTGCAGAGCGGCGGCGGTTCGTGGGTCCTCGAGCCGGTCCACCAACCGATCAGCTTCACTTTGTGGATGCAGCTCGGATACCCCTCCGAGCGGTGCACTCGTCATCCCGGACCCCCTTGTGATGGACATCACAGTTGTGGTTCACTCAGTATCCGGGGCAATGAAATCAAGATCAATTGAGACTTTCGTGGGGATCGATAGAGCAGAGCTGAAGTGTTGACACTGCACCAGCTCGAAGTGTTCGTGACGGTGGCTCGCCATCTCTCGATGCGCGCCGCCGCCGACGAGCTCACGGTCAGCCAGCCCGCGGTGTCGGCGTCGGTCGCTGCTCTCCAGAAGGAGATCGGGGTCGATCTGTTCGCCAAGAAGGGGCGCGGGATCGAACTCACCGACGACGGCGCGACCATGTTGCGCTACAGCCGGCGAGTGCTCGAACTCCTCGACGAGGGTCTGACCGCGACCCGGTCGGGAGGTGCAGGCTCGCTCTTGGCGCTCCGACTCGGGCTGAGCGGGTCGGCGGCGGCGCACCTGGTGACTCCATGGATGGCCCAGCTGCACACCTCCGAGGAGGTCATCGAGTTCACCCTCGAGGTGGCGAACCGCTCGATGACCTGGCGTGCCCTCGCAGAAGGGGAGGTCGACGTGGCGATCACCTCCCGGCCGCCGGCCAGCGCCACGTTCCGAGTCCTGGCGACATACGCGAACGAGTTCGTGCTGGTCGCTCGACCCGGCCTGGTGTGGGCGGGCAAGCTGGAGGAGGTGACATGGCTGCTGCGCGAGGAGGGTTCGACCACTCGGGCAGCGGCCGAAGAGGTCATGGCCCGCCTCGACATCACGCCACCCCACATGGTGATCGGCGCCAACGCGGCCATCCAGAGTTCGGTGGAGGCAGGGCTCGGCGTCGGATTGCTCCCGACGGCGGCGGTGCGGGAGGGGGTCCGGCTGCGCCATCTGATCGTGATCCGGACACCGGCGACCCCGGTGCGACGGCCGTGGCACGTGATCGTGCGCGACGAAGAGGCTCTCTCCCCGGTGGTGCCGCACTTCCTCGCCGCCGTCGCGGGGGTCGACCCCGCGCTGCGTCTGACGCCGGAGGGGTTCGAGGCGATCGCCGAGGCGAACGAGGCGGTCCTCGATGCATGAACTGTCGATCTGCCACTCGATTGCCCAGATCGTGGAGAACGCAGCCGAGGGTCGGTCCGTTCAGACAGTGCGCCTCGATGTGGGGCAATTGCGCCAGGTGGTCCCCGACACGCTGGTGTACAGCTGGGACATCGTCGTCGACGGCACCCCGCTCGAAGGAGCAACCCTCGATGTGAACTACATCAAGGGTTCGTTCGACTGTGGGGCCTGCGGGCGCACCACCGAGATCGACATCCCGGTGTTCCGCTGCCAGTGTGGATCCACCGACGTCGAGGTCACGTCGGGCCAGGAACTGCTCGTCACATCGCTCGACCTCGCCACACCCGAACCGACCGGAGGCTGACCATGGGCCGTTTCCACCATCACCCCGAAGGTGAGCACCACGACGATCACTCCCACGATCACGACCATCCTCACGACCACGATCGGGACGTGGGCGACCACGGCGGCTACGAGACCGGTCCCCAACGGGTGGAGGTGCTGCAGGAGATCCTCGGCGAGAACGACCGCACGGCCGATGCCAACCGGGCCGACTTCCGGTCGGCGGGCGTGTCGGTCGTCAATGTCATGTCGTCACCCGGCGCCGGCAAGACCACGCTGCTCCGCCGGGTCTTCCTCGAGTTGGGCGACTCCCTCCGCGCCGGGGTCGTGGAGGGAGACATCGAGACCTCCCACGATGCCGACCTCCTCGCCGAGACCGGCGTTCCGGTCTCGCTGGTCAACACGGCGAACGGATTCGGGGGCGAGTGCCATCTCGACGCCACGATGGTCCGTTCGGCGCTCCCTCGCCTCCCGCTCGCCGACCTCGACCTCGTGGTGATCGAGAACGTCGGCAACCTCGTCTGCCCCGCCGAGTTCGACGTGGGCGAGGACGCCAAGGCGATGGTGTTCTC
>CBFCWZ010000189.1:0-7477 GCA_965601935.1 uncultured Ilumatobacteraceae bacterium | reverse complement strand
CCCACAAGGTGAGACCGGGCCACAAGGTGAGACCGGTCCGCAAGGTGAGACCGGCCCGCAGGGTGAGACCGGCCCGCAAGGTGAGACCGGCCCGCAAGGTGAGACCGGCCCGCAGGGTGAGACCGGCCCGCAGGGTGAGACCGGTCCGCAAGGCGAGACCGGGCCACAAGGTACTCCGGGTGTGGACGGTGGACCGGCGCAGCTGTTCGGAACCGCTGACTTCGTCGATGCGGTCGATACCACCGGGTTCATCGGGCTCGGCGGCGACCCGACGGTCGAGGTGGCGGAATCCGATGCGGCATCGGTGCTGACCACGAGCGGCACGGTGCACAGCTTCACCTTCCTCCACGTCGCCGGTCCGACCGTGACGTACGAGGTCATGCACAACGGCACTGGAACGGGCATCGCTTGCTCGACCGGCTCGCAGTGTGCCGTCACGGAGTCGCTCGTCGTTGCGGCCGGCGACACCATCAGCATCCAGGTCGTCCACACGGGCGTCCCGATCGACGACGTGCGATGGAGCGCCACCCTCGCCGGCGGAACGGAATGAGTGCCACGCTCACCCTCGACGGGTCGCAGTTCGACCGCCGTGCGCTCCTTCGCGTCGGCTTGCTGGGCAGCGCTGCGCTCGCCGTCGCCGTCGCCGACGCGACGGGTGCCACGAGTCTGATCGAGCGTCTGTCCACCGAACTCGAGCGAACCCCGAGGCATCGGCCGTCGTCCGGCGCGGCGGCGTCGCTCCCTTCGGCTGCGACCTGGGGTGCGTTGGTGGGCCAGGAGGTCGTCCTCTCCGGCGCCGGGTTTGCCCGATCCGCCGCACGAGTGCTGGATGTCACCGACATCGCCCACCCGTCCCCGCACGTCGCCCTCGGCGGCGAGGCCTATTCGGTGCTGTTCGATGCGCCGTCCCTTCCCGACGCGTCGTCGGCCGTCGTCACCGTTCGCCACACGAGCCTCGATGCACCCACTCTCGTCCTGATGCCGGTCAACGGCGACGGGTCGTGGGAGGCCGTCGTCGACCGTCGGACACCCGTCTCGACCCTCTGAAGGAGCAGACCCATGTCGGAACCATTTCTCGGTGAGATCCGGATATTCGGAGGCAACTTCGCTCCACGCGGTTGGGCGCTCTGCAACGGCCAGCTGCTCCCGATCTCCCAGAACTCGGCCCTCTTCTCGCTGTTCGGCACCATCTACGGCGGCGACGGGCGCACGACGTTCGGCTTGCCGGAACTGCGCGGGCGGTTCCCGATGCACTTCGGTCAGGGTCCGGGGCTCCCCAACCGACCGCAAGGCCAGCGAAGTGGTGTCGACTCGACCACCCTCAGCGTCGCGAACCTCCCGCCCCACGCCCACCAGGTGGCACCACCAGTCACCAACGATCGGCAGACGACGAACCGTCCGGCCGGTGCAGTGCCCTCCAAGGGTGGCAGCTACTCGACGGCTTCGAGTCCTGCTGAGGTGTTCGACGCATTCAGCACCCAGAACGCCGGGGCGGGAGAGCCGTTCACCAACCTGCCGCCGTACACCGTCCTCAACTTCATCGTGGCACTTCAGGGCGTCTACCCGTCACGCAGTTGACGGGGTGCGTCGTCCCGCCGTTGAACGCTCCGTCACCCGAACGAGGCGACGTGGCGTTGCCCGCTCTCGACCGGCCCGATCGGGACGAGGAACAAGGGGACGATCCCAGTCCCCGGGAGCTCGATCGCATGCACACCCTGCGGCAGGTCGACGCCGGTCGCCGCGTGGAGGACCACATCAAAGGGTCGCTCCCCAGCATCCGGCGGATCGGCCGGACCGCTCGTGCCGTACCGCTGAACGGAGACGACCGTGAGCGTGCAACCGGGCTCGTCGACCAACGACACGTCCGCACCGACCAGCGAGTCGAAGTCCGCTGCCGACAGCGCTGCGAGCCGGTCGAAATGCTCCTGCTGCCACTCACCAGGGCTCACGGCGCCGTTCTAGCCGACCCCGCCGACCCACTCGCGATCGGAGGCGGCGGGGATCGACCCATGACATCCCGGGAGACGGCGTACCGGCCGTTCGCGATGCCGAGCACATCGGCGCCCGGCGTGCGGCGCTCGTGATCGACCCGGCACCGATCCGACCCGACCTCCGGGAGTCCGGAAGCGAGGACGTCCCGTTCCTCCGTCGCCTCTTCGCTGTGACCCACCCGGAGTTCGGAGCCCTGCCGGCGGACGTCGCCGCCTCGATCGTCGTTCACCAGTACGAGGTCCGCGAACGCCAGTACCGCACCCGCTTCCCGACGTTGGTCGACCACGTCATCGAGTCCGATGGTCGGCCGGTCGGCCACCTGTCGACCGCCGTGATCGAGCAAGGAGCGGTGATCGTCGTGGTCGACATCGCCGTTCTCCCGGACGCCCAGCGCAACGGGATCGCGTCGTCGGTGCTCGCACAGCTGCTCGCCGACGCCGACGCGCGAGGGGCATCGGTCGAGCTCTCGGTGGCAGTCGGCAACCCCGCGGTCGGCCTGTACGAGCGACTCGGCTTCGTGCCGTCGGTGCAGGCCGCGAACGCCGCGTATCTTCGGATGCGGCGCCCTCCGGCGTGACCCGTGCTCGCAGGGACGGTCCGTTCAACTGCAAGCCGCGAGGCTCAGCGAGTAGGGAAACCGGATCGACCGCCCGGCTTGCTGGGCAGTCCTCCGACCAGGGATGACGAAGGTCCGGGCCGAATGGCGAAACCACAGTTCGTGTCCTGTCCGCGCGACCTCTCGGCGAAACGGCGACGACGAAGCACCCGAGCGCGCGACGACCGCACCCGATGGCTCGATGCAACAGTGCCAGGCGGAGTCAGAGGTGTGCCGCACCTGTCAGGCGACGATGCGCTGGGCCTCGTGTGCCAGCCGATGTGGCAGGCGGAGGCGATGCTGTCGCGCCAGGTCGCCGGCAACGCCCGCGTGCGCCAGGACCTCATCGGCCGACGCGCCCTGTCGGGTGAGCGAGTGGGCGAGCTCCGCCTCGGCCACTGCGATGTAGGGCCGTGCGCCCAGCCTCTCGTACACCGCGATCGCCGTACGCCATTCTCCGGCCGCCGAGGCGTGGTCGCCGGACGCGGCGTGGAGCAGCGCCTTGAGGTGGGCGTTGGCCACCTGCGGATGGTGAGGCATGGAGAGGATGTCGACGTGGTCCACCGTGAGAACCATCTCCCACGCGAAGTCGATTGCTGCTCCGTCACCGGATTCGGCCGCAGCGAACACGAACGGCCACAGCGCCAGCCCGGAGAGCCGCGGCACCGTCAGCGGAATCAGGTAGCTCTCGCGCCGTTGTGCCCCGCGAGTGCGAATCCTGTCGAGGGAGCCCGCCATGGAGTCGATCCACCCGAGCTGGGCATCGAAGAACGCAGCGCGATAGGTGTCGAAGAGATCGCTGACGATGGGTCGGGCGATCTCCGGGCGGTCCGCCAGCCAGGCGATCGTGGTGAGCCATGCGGCGTGCGCTGCATCCGCACCCATCGAACGGACGAGGCGACTGGCCTCCACCTCGGGCACCAGAGCGCGGTAACCAGAGCGCCAGTCACCGTCCCAGAACGTGACCGTCGCCGCCGCCGAGCCGGCCGCGAACTGGTGGAGGTGATTCCCCTCCGCCGCGGGTCGGTACTCGTCGAGTACGGCGCGGAAGGCGGCGCCGTCGGCCACGGCCAGCGCCGTCTGGAGCCGCTCGTAGAGGGCGGGGAGAGCCGTTGCGGGCTGATCTACCTCGACCGCACCTTCCAGCAGACCGAGACAGCGCTCCTGGAGATCGCCGGTCACGATGTAGCAGCCGTTCTCCACGATCTGTCTACGCACGGCCGGGTCCAGAGCCGACGTGGCCGCGTCGCACAACTCGGCGAAGTCCGCGGCCTGGTCCTCGGCGCGTCGCTCCCAGACCTGGAGCCCCAGGTCCTTCGAGCGAAGGAGGGCCCACTCCTGACCACCGCGTTCGACGTGACTGATCCCGCGGCCGATGAGCGCACGCGCGTGGCCGGCTCGGAAGGCGTCTCCGAGTGCGTCGCCGCCCGTGGTGGCGAGAGCGGCGCGAGCGATCAGGTGGTCCAGTCCTGCCCGTGCGGCGAGATCAGCGGCCCGCGAGGCCACGTCCAGGCAGGAGGCCGGATCGCCGGTGCCGGCATGCGCCTCGGCCAGCTCGATGAGCGTCTCGCAGCGGACCGTCATCTCGGTGCGTGGTGACGAGGTGAGTTCGACGGCACGGTTCAGGAGGTCGACGGCGGCGGCTCGTCGCGGCGTGCCCATGGCGAGAGCCGCCGCGTGCCGAAGTGCGCTGATCGCCTCGGCTGCAAAGCCGGCAGGGGCCGCAGCGGCCCAGTGATGGGCGAGCTCCGCGGCCAGGCTCGGGTCGGCGACTCGAAGGGGCTCCTCGAGCGCGACTGCGACGTCGTGGTGGGCGAGGGCGCGGGTTCCGGCGGGCATGGCGTGGTAGAGCGCATCGCGTACGAGGCCGTGCTGGAACTCGTACTCGAGGTTGTCGGAGCCGCGGGGGAGGAGGAGCTGGCTCTCCACCGCCGCGTCGAGGGCCCGAATGACCTCGTGGCGATCTCGCCCGGTCGCCCGGATCAGGGTCTCGGCCTCGAACCGAAGCCCGATCACGGATGCGTCGGTGAGGGCGCCCGAGACATCCGCTCCGAGGCGACGAGCCCGCTGGATCACGGTGTCGGTGAGGTAGCGATTGGGGCCGACCTCTCCTCCCGCGGCCAGATCGCGGGCGACCTCCGACACGTAGAGCGCATTGCCACCGGTGTACTTCGTGACGACCTCTCGGTTCTCCGGTCCGACGAGAGTGCCGATGCTCACCGGGTCGAGCCCGCCGAGTTCGAGGCGGCGCAGCCGGCCGGCGGCCTCGAAGCGATGGAGCATCGGATCTGACCGCACGGCCTGTTCGCTCGATTCGACCCGGCGGGTGGCGACGATCGTGAGTGGGAGATCGGGCTGATGGGTGACCAGATGGGTCAGCAGTTGGAGGAAGGCGTCGTCGGTCCACTGGAGATCGTCGACGACCCAGATGACCGGCGTCGCCCTTCCGAGGGTCCTGAGCAGCCGCGCCGTCGCCGTGGCGATCCAATGCGTTTGGAGGTCGGGGTCCGTGCCGCCGCGGGGGGTGCCGAACCGGGGAGTGAGATGGCCGAACTCCGATCCCTCCGGCCCGGCCATTTCGAGCACCGTTCCCGGCGACGACTGGTCGGCGAGGAACTCGACTGTTTCGAGCAGGGGCTGCAGCGGGAGCTCGAGCGCCTGGTCGGCGTGCCCGAACAGAACCGGTGCTCCTCGACGCATCGACCGTGATGCGATCTCCGCGGCGAGACGGGTCTTGCCGACTCCGGCCTCCCCATCGATCACGACGAGGCCGAGCCCCTCCTCCTCCAGCTCCCGCTCGATCGTGGCGATTTCGAGGAGGCGACCGAGGATGGGGCCACGGAGGTGGCTGACCAATGCCGGGGGCAGGCGGTACTCGGTTCCCGTCGATTCCCGGCTCGAGCGGTCGGCGAGTTCGGCCACCCGCGTCCGGATTGCGTCCGGAACCCGGAGTCCCTCCCTCGCGAGGGCCGCATCGGCCCGAGTGGGCACTTCGTCGAGACGGCCCCGGGCGGCAAGCAGATCCGCCAAGGTGAGCCAGTTGTCGGTCAGCCACGGTGCCTGCTCGGTGATCGCCTCGAGTTGCGCGACGGCGGCTGCGGTGTCGCCGTGCTCGGCTTCCAGTCGGAGGCGGCGCGTCTCGTGGTCGAGGTGCCGCTCCTCGAGCTCGGAGGTCAGGGCCAGGAGTTGGCGGGTCTCGGCGATCCCGGTGAACGGCGTCCCGCGCCATTCGGACGTGGCGGAGCGCCGGTGCGTCAAGGCGAGCTGCGGGTCGGCGGCCCGCTCGGCAGCAACGAGTTCCTGCTCGTAGCGGTACAGATCGACCATCGCGGGTTCGAGCCGGAGCCGGTACGCCTCACCGTCACGGTCGATCCCGCCGCCGACGTGCTCCAGCACGCGACGCAGGTTCGACACGTAGGTCTGGACGGTCCGGCGCGGCCCGCCCGGGGCGCGGTCTTCCCACAGCTGGTCGATCAGGTGGTCGATCGACACCGCGCCCCCCACGGCCGCCGCGAGCAAGCCGAGCACCGCCCGCTGCCGCGGCCCGCCAAGATCGACCAGACCCGTGTCGGCCTCGAGCGTCAGTGGCCCGAGCACGCGCAGAGACGGGCCGCCCCCGCCGTTGCTCCGCTGTGTCGCCGTCTCCACCTCCACGCGACTCTACGAGCGGCCCCTGTCGGGCTTCCCATCGTGGGCGGAGGACTCTTTGAAGATCCTTGAACCGGATCTGCAAGAGTTCCGAGCCGTGATGGGGGAAACTGGGGGAAGTGGCTCTGACGCACCTTCGAAGCAGCTGAACAGGAGGGCGCGCAATGCCCGCTGGCTGATCGCGTTGTTCGGGATCGTCCTGGTTGGTGCATTCGCCCTGTCGTCGCGTTCGTCGAGCGCCACCGCCTATCCGAGCACGTTCGTTCTCGGGCCGATCCACCTGGCCGACACGTCGAGCCCGATCGTCAACGTGAACTCGTCGAGCTACGACAACACCCGCACCGCTCTTCAGGATGCCGCGGACTCGGGCGACCCGGTGCAACTCCCCATGCCGCACCTGGGCGAGGAGACGATCACGATCGAGGACGCCGAGGTCGAGTTCGGTGATTCGGGGATCGTCGACGACCCGCGCGACGGGCAGTACTTCCTGACCGTGCGTGGCTACTCGACCGATTCTTCGACGCTGCTCACCGGTGTGCGCACCGAGGTGCTCGTGGTGGTCGGCTGGGACGCCGCCACGGGTGTATCGGCCTCGGCGATCTCGACGACGCTGAAGGCGGTGCCCGACCTCGACTTCGTGACGCTGGGCGAGGCCCTGGGAGGCGGGATCGACGGCGTGGTCGGTGGCGTCGAGGTCAACCCCTTCGCCGTGTCGATCGGCGTCGGGGACTCGGTCGCCTCCCTCCAGGCCGCCAACGACGTCGACGGCGTCAACGGCCACCTCGCGCTCCCGGCCAACCTGTCCGACCTCGCCACCGAGTTCCTGTACGGCGACGTCGTCGACCCGGGCACCTACGACGAGCCGCCGATCTACGCCGACGTCCCACCGTCGGGGTCGAAGGAGCCCGTCCCGCTGCTGTCGTCGCTCGAGGAGCAGACTCGAGTGGCCGCCTCCGTCCCGATGGCCCAGTTCGGTGACGTGGTGGGCGAGGCGCTGGGTTTCCGCGGTACCGCGCCGGTCACGCTCGAAGGCGGGCTCGGCTACCAGTTCTTCAGCGAGAGAGACACCTGGGACCCGAAGGTCTCCTCGTGGAGCCTGAACGCCACGCTCCCCTCTCAAGGACTGCCGTACGGACTCGACGCCATCTTCCAGACCGACTCCACCCTCCAGTGGGCACTCGGCATGCGGTGGGAAGCGGACGAACCCGAGGACGATGGCGACGCTGCGGACGGCTCGACGGG
>CBFCWZ010000188.1:0-7510 GCA_965601935.1 uncultured Ilumatobacteraceae bacterium | reverse complement strand
GACCAAATCGCGCCGGGCGACCAGGAAGTGGGTGATGTAGTTCTGTGAGCACAATCGCTCGGGTGAGAAGTCGGGCTTGAAGAAGGGCGTCGCCCGGCGACCATCGGGGCGCAGGAGGTCGTGGTCGCTGTAGGCGATGTCGTTGTCGTCGCCGAGGGCGGCGACCAGAGCCTCGAGGGCGTCGGGCTCGATGACGTCGTCGTGGTCGAGGAGGGCAACGAACGTGCCCCGCGCGGCGGTTAAGGCCTCGCGGCTGGCGGTGACGATCCCACCCGATTCGGACCGGCGGATCACGGTGACGCCGGGGTGGACGGCGAAGGCCTCGAGGATCTCCGCCACCTCGGGTCGCTGCGAGCCGTCGTCGACCAAGATGTGCTCATGGTCGACGAGCGTCTGGGTGAGTACCGACGCCAGACACGCCGCGAGGTGTTCCGGCTCGGGATCGTGCACTGCGGTGAGCACGCTCACCACGGGAGACCGCTCGGCGGTCGAGTCGGCGGTCACGGCGTCAGAAGAGCCGGGCCCGAACCGAGCGGCCGATGCGGCCCGTGAGCATCCGGGTACCGCCGGCGATGGCCCGGTGGAGATGGTCCTGATCCTGCCGGGCCCGTGCCAGCTCCACGTGCATCTGGGCGAGCTGGCCCCTCAGCGAACCGGCGGTGGCCTCGGCGCCGCGGGCGGCGTCGCGTGCGGCGAGCACATCCTGTTCGAGGTCGGCGTAGCTCTGCTCGGAGGGCCCGACGAGACGACGCAGCCGCTCCACCTCGGCGCGCAGCTCGGCGACCTCGTCTGCGGGCGCGGCCTGCTCCTCCGAGCCACTCGTCGACATGAGCCCGAAGTGTACCGACCGGCCAGTCGAGACTCCGGAACGCTCAGCCACGCACCGGGCCGGGCCAGGGCAAGGCGGGATACACCTCCCGGAGGTGGTCGAGCATCAGGTCACCGAAGAGGTTCGACGTCGCAACCATCGATTCCTCCTGCGTGCGGTAGCGGCCGAGGAGTTGGGCGACGTGAACACCGTGTTCGCCGGCGTTCGCCAGCCGCAACCAGAACTCCCAGTCCTCCCATCCGAATGCGAGGAGTGGTTCGCCGTCGATGTAGCCGCCATGGCGCTGCCACGTCGAGTGGCGGAGCATGGCCTGCGCGTCGATGTAGTTGGCCTCGCACAGCCATGGCACGTGCCACCCCATCGCACTGTGCACGCCGGCGGTGAACCCGAAGTCCTCCAACGAGGAGTAGGCGAACGCCGCGGTCGGATCGGAGTCGAGGGCGTCGGCCAGGCGACGCAGAGCCGTCGGATACACCATGTTGTCGGCGTCCATCACCATGACCTTGCCGGCCCGGGCGCGGCTGAACGCGAGGTTGCGGCTACCCGGCAGACCCCGGTTGATCTCCGATCCCAGCAGCAGCGCAGGAACGTCGGAACGGTTGTCCATCCACGCGGCGACGACCGCGCGCCCGTCGTCGCCGGAGTGGTCGTCGACCACCACGATCTCGAGGTCGACATCTCTCGACCCGGCGATCGAGTCCAGCGTTTCGCAGATCAGATGGCCGTAGTCGAACAGCGTCACCGCCACCGAGACCTCGGGCCGGGCGTCGGCGTACGAAGCGCTCGTCGTCTCGACGATCTTCTCGGCGAGGCCGTGGCGGGCCCGGCAGATCCGCCGTTCGATGGATCGCTGCGCGGCCACCTCGTCGGCCCACGCGGCGTGGATCCTGCGGCGCAGCTCGAGGTTCGGGCGGAACACCGGGAGGACCGGGATCTGCTGTGCCCGGAGCATCCGTGCGTTGTGGCGCGGGACGAACCAGCGGCGGGACGGCGACACGTTCGCCGTCGCCGCGTCGGCCCGGTCGAGGATCGGCGCCAGCGATTCGGAGAGCGGATGCTCGGCCAGGACCGCATCGGCTGCCCGCTCCCCGACCGACGCCACCCGATCGGGGTCGGCCAGGAGTTCGGTGAGGCCCACCCGGAGGTCGGAACTCTCCACGAAGTGCTCTCCGGCGACCAGGGGCTCGAAGCCGGTCGACGGCTCGGTCAGCACGGCACACCCGTTCGCCATCGCCTCCACCATCCGTGCCCACTCGAAATAGCCACCGTGCTCGTCGCGGTGGATGTTGAGGAGGATCCGGCTACGCGCCAGCAGGTCGTACTTCTCGGTGCCGAAGACGAGGCCATCGACCCCATGGCCGACGGGTCGGGAGAACGTGAACAGGCGCAGATCGGCGCGGTGTTCCCACAGGATCGGTGCGAGGCTCGCCAGCCGCTCGGCGCGGTAGCGGGTGTGCCCTCCGAGGAACAGGACGTCGCGGTCCCGGCCACTCCCACGGCGATCCATCGACGGCACACCGCCCAGTCGCAGATGATGCGCGTCGTGACCCGCCCGAACGAGCGCCTCGACCCCGTGCCGGTTGATGTCGAGCACGAACGGGCTCTGGCGGCACAGCTCGGAGGTCTGCTCGAACCAGGTCGTCCCCGGCTGCTCGGTGCACACCGGCACGCTGAGCCGCGTCGCCCGGTCGATCTCGCGATCGGTGCCGTCGGTCAGCAGGTAGAACTCGTGCGGCGCGACCACGATGTTCGTCGCCGCCGCGTCGGACGGGAGCGACCCGTTGTCGACCAGGGCGGCGGAACGACCGCACAGTTCGGCGGCCTCGACCATCCAGGCCGCGATGTCGGCCATGAACGCGTTCCCCGTCGGGGCGACGTGGATCCGGACGTCCCTCACCCTCCGGTCCGCCGGAGGAGGTCGACGGGCGTACGGACGACCTTCCCCATCACTCTGCGGACCACGCCCGCCTTGTCGGGAGCCCGAACCAGGTCGGAGAACATCTGGGCGACGAGACCGCGGCGACTCTGTGCCGGGGGCAGGGCGGCAGCCAGCTCCCGCAACTCGGCCTGACGGCGGCGCGACTCGTCGCGCAACTCCTCGAGTTCCTCCACGGTCACGGGGTCACCATGCGGATCGTCCACGACAGCGAGCGTACGGGGCGGGGACCCGTGGTGAACGTTCACACGGCGCACCGCGTCGATAGGGTTTCCCGCTGCATGTCGCTCCGGACCGCAGTTGCCCACCGCAACCTGCTCTACCTGCTCTCGCTGAAGGAACTGCGGACCCGCTACCGCAAGTCCGTCCTCGGTTGGACCTGGAGCCTGCTGAACCCCATCAGCCAGATGGTGATCTTCAGCTTCGTCTTCATGATCGTGTTCCGGGCACCGGTCCCCGTTGGCGATCCGAGCGGCATCGAGAGCTTCCCGATGTACCTCCTGGTCGGGCTGCTCCCCTTCCAGTTCTTCTCGATCTCGGTCACTGCCTCGATCCAGTCCCTCGAGGGCAGCTCGAGCCTGATCAAGAAGGTCGCCTTCCCCCACGAGCACCTCGTGTTCAGCGTGGTCGCCGCCCAACTCGTGACGCTCGGGATCGAATTGGTGGTCCTGGCGATCGCCCTGCTCTTCTTCGGTTCCACTGCCCTGCTGTGGCTCCCGCTGATGATCCCGCTGATGGCGCTGATGTCGTTGTTCGTCATGGGTGTCGCGCTCGCCCTGTCGGCCGCCAACCTGTTCTTCCACGACGTGAAGTACCTCTGGACGATCGTGGCTCAAGTGCTCTTCTACCTCACACCGATCATCTACCCGGCCGACTTCATCGAAGAGGACTGGCTGCGCGCCATCACCAACTGGGGCCCGACGGGCAGCTTCATCCGAGCCGCGCAGGACATCATGTACGACAACCGGATGCCCGGTCTGGGCCGTTGGGTCCATCTCGCCGTGATCTCGCTCGTGACGTTTGCCGCCGGCGCATGGGTGTTCCAGAAGCTCTCGCCCCTGTTCGCGGAGGAGGTCTGATGCCGACCCCGCCACCGGCACTCGAGGTGCAGAACGTCACGAAGACCTTCAAGGTCCACCACGAGCGCGCCAAGTCGCTCAAGCAGTTCGTCGCCATGGGCGGCCGTAACCGCTACGAGACCTTCTACGCCCTCCGCGAGGTGAGCTTCGACGTGGCGGAAGGCGAGGCGCTCGGCATCATCGGGCACAACGGCTCCGGCAAGTCGACGATGCTCAAGTGCATGGCGGGGATCCTCCGACCGAACGCCGGCTCGATCGTCGCCAGGAAGCGGATGGCCGCTCTGCTCGAACTCGGAGCGGGCTTCACACCCGAGCTGTCCGGCCGCGAGAACATCTTCTTGAACGCAGCGATCCTCGGTATGAGCCGCCGCGACATCGCACGGCGCTTCGATGCCATCGTCGAGTTCTCCGGCCTCGAGAACTTCATCGACTCACCTGTCATGAACTACTCGTCGGGCATGTACGTCCGGCTGGCGTTCGCCGTGGCGATCAACGTCGACCCCGAGATGCTCTTGATCGACGAGATCCTCGCCGTGGGCGACGTCACCTTCCAGCAGAAGTGCATGGAGAAGTTCGTCGAGTTCCGCCAAGACGGCCGCACACTGGTGCTCGTCACCCACGACCTCACGAACGTCCGCAATTTCTGCGACCGAGCCATCTGGATCGACCAGGGCCAGGTGCGGGGCGAGGGCGACCCGGCCGACCTCGTCGACGAGTACACCGAGTCGATGCTCGGAGGCGAAGGCGAGGGAGGTTCTGAGCAGGGCCTCGAACCCACCCGGCGCGGGTCCGGCGAGATCCGGATCGAGCGGGCGGAACTGCTCGTCGACGGCCAGGCCACACGGCACAGCCGCACCGGCGACGAGGTGGTGCTGCGCCTCCACTGGACGGCCGATCAGCCGGTACGCACCCCGGTGTTCTCGGTACGGATCGCCAGCCTCGGCGGAGCCATCCTCTCGGCACCCTCGACCAAGGACGTCGGCGCCATCCCCGACTCGCTCGAGGGCTCCGGCGCCGTCGAGCTGCGGATCCCGGACCTCTCGTTCCTCCCCGGCGCCTACCTCGTCCACACCGAGGTCACCGGGCTGGCCCGCCAGCACGTGTACGACCACCTCCAGAACGCACTCGGCTTCGACGTGCTCCCGGGAACGCCCTACGAGACGGAGGGGCTCATCTCGCTCCGGCCGTCCTGGTTCGTCCCGGAGCAGTGACCGTGCCCGCCCACCCCCGATCGACGTTGCAGCCTCGGCGACCGGCCGAGCCGTACGCTGAGAACACGATGGTCGACAGTGACGGCACCGGTGGCGGGGAGGATTCCCCCTCGAAAGCCTTCCCCATCCCGGGGTTCGTGAGCCGGATCCTGCTGTGGCTGTGGGCCCACGGGTTCCGCTTCCTCGGACCACTCGACGCGGTCACACTCTATGCGCTGATGGTCCTGATCAGCTTCGTACGCTTCGGGTTCTCGTTCGACTGGGACACCTATCCGCTGACTCACTACTTCGGCGGCTTCGCCATCGCCACGGCGATCCACCTGGTGGTCAACTACTTCGTCGGGCTCTACGAGCGGGAGCCACGGCTCGGGGTCCGGCCGTGGCTGCCGCGGGCGCTGCTCGCCACCGCCATCGCCGTGGCGACGCAGGGCCTGGCGTTCGTGGTGCTCGATCGCTACCTGATGCCGCGCATCAACCTCGGGCTGCTGCTCCTGTCGGCGTCGTTCGTCCTGGTCGGCAACCGGATGTTGAGCCGCGCCCTGGCCCGTCGGCGGCAGGGCCCGCCGCAGGTGATCCTGGTGGGTTCCGCCGACATGATCGCGTTGGCCGAGAACCACCTCGACGAGAGCGACCGCGACGCACACGTCGTGCAGACGGTGCCCGACGCGCAGCAACTCGCCGCGGTGGTGGACGAGACCGGGGCCACCGACGTGCTCCTCCTCGACGTGTCGGCCTTCAGCGCGGTGTACCCCGAGCCGCTCATCTCCCTCGAGGCGCAGGGCGTGGGCTTCCTCCAGCGCGTCAGCGCCCGCGAGACCCTGCTCGGGCTCCGCTTCGTGCGGCAGGTGGCCGGCATGCCCTTCGTCCCGCTCCGCAGCCACACCGTTCCGGCGTACAAGGCGCGACTGAAGCGCATCTTCGACCTCGTGACCGTGATCGTGCTCGCCCCGTTCTGGCTCCTCGCGCTCGCCCTGCTCGCGGCCTACATCCGTGTCCGCGCCGGAGCTCCGGTCCTCTTCCGCCAGGACCGCGTCGGCCGGGACGGCATGGTGTTCTCCTGCGTCAAGTTCCGCACGATGGTCCCCGACGCCGAGGAGGACGGCCGGCCGCGCCTCGCCACGGCCGACGACGACCGTGTCGTCCCCGCGCTGAGCTGGATGCGCGGCACCCGGGCCGATGAGCTCCCGCAGCTCGGGAACGTACTCAAGGGGCAGATGTCGCTGGTCGGGCCCAGGCCCGAGCGCCCCGAGCTGGTCACCGAGATCGTCGAGCGCGTACCGGGATACGTGCGGCGCAACGAACTTCCGCCGGGCCTCACCGGTCTCGCCCAGATCCAGGGGCGGTACGGCACCGACGCCGAGTTCAAGCTCGGCTACGACATCCAGTACCTCGTGAACTGGTCGCTGGCCAACGACATCTCCATCCTCTTCCGCACCATCTGGGTGGTGCTCGCCCGCCGTGTCTGACGAGACCGCTCCCGCCGACTGGCCCGACGTCGACGTCGTGATGCCGGTGCGGAACGAGGAGGCCCACCTCACGGCGGCGGTGGAGTCGGTTCTCGCCCAGCCGTATCCGGGTGACGTGCGGCTGTATCTCGGGCTGGCGTCGTCGACCGACGGGACCGAAGCCATCGCACGACGACTCGCAGCGGCCGACGACCGCGTCACGCTCGTCCACAATCCGAGCGGCACGACCCCAGCCGGACTCAACCGGGCGATCGAGGCCGGCGCAGGGCAGGTGATCGTGCGCGTCGACGGACACAGCCAACTCGGCCCGACGTACATCCGCGACAGCGTCGTCGCGCTCCAGAGGACGGGCGCAGCCAACGTCGGCGGGAGACAAGTCCCGATCCCGCACTCCCCGTTCGAGGAGGCAGTGGCGATGGCCACCACCTCCTGGCTCGGAACCGGCGGCGCCCAGTACCGGGTTGGCGGGGCGGACGGCCCCACCGACACGGTCTATCTCGGCGTGTTCCAGCGCACGAAGCTGGTGCACGTAGGGATGTTCGACGAGTCCCTCATCCGAAACCAGGACTACGAACTGAACATTCGACTGCGCGACGCCGGCCACGCGGTGTGGTTCGTCCCGGAACTGTGGGTGGGGTATCGCCCGAGGTCCAACCTGAACGAGTTGGCTCGGCAGTACTTCGAGTACGGCACGTGGAAGGCGGAGGTATTGAAGCGTCACCGCGGCTCTGTCCGAGCCCGCCAGATTGCTCCGCCGATCGCCGTCGGTGCGCTCGTCGCATCAGCCCTCCTCGCCCGCCGCGATCGGTGGGCGCTGATCGGCCCACTCGGATACCTCGCCGTGATCGCGGCAGAAGCCCTCCGCGCCGGCGCCCGAACTCCGCGCCGCCTCGCCAGAGCGGCAGTCGTCTTTCCGACCATCCACTTCGCATGGAGCTGTGGCCTGGTCTGCGGGCTGGCTCGACGACGGGTCGGACCACCTCAGCGGG
>CBFCWZ010000187.1:0-7567 GCA_965601935.1 uncultured Ilumatobacteraceae bacterium | reverse complement strand
CATGTTCGCGTTGGCGCCGGAGTGCGGCTGCACGTTGGCGTGGTCGGCGCCGAACAGCTCCTTGGCCCGGTCGATGGCGATCTGCTCGATGTCGTCGATGACCGCGTTCCCGCCGTAGTAACGCTTGCGCGGGTACCCCTCGGAGTACTTGTTGGTCAGCGCGGACCCAGTGGCCTTCATCACCGCCGGGGAGGTGAAGTTCTCACTGGCGATGAGCTGGATGCCGGTGATCTGGCGCTCGACCTCACGGGCGATGAGGTCTTCGACCTGTGTGTCCGGGTCGGTGTCGGAAGGGAAGGGCATGTGGGGGTTCCTCTGGTGAAGGGTGGTCAGAAGTCGTCTTCGAGGGCCATCAGCTGACCCACGCGGCGGGCGTGGCGCCCACCTTCGAACTCGGTCGACAGGAATGTGGTGACGATCTCCTCGGCGAGGCCGACGCCGACGACACGGGCTCCCATCGACAACACGTTGGCGTCGTTGTGCTGGCGCGCCATGCGTGCGGTGTAGAGGCAGTTGCAGAGCGCCGCCCGCACTCCGCGCACCTTGTTCGCGGCGAGCTGTTCGCCCTGCCCGCTGCCGCCCAGCACGATGCCGAACTCGGCGTCGCCGTCGCGCACGGTGCGGCCGACCGCGGCGCAGATGTCCGGATAGTCGACTGGCTCGGTCGAGTCCGTGCCATGGTCGTCGACCTCGTGACCCCGGTCGGCGAGCACGTCGACCAGATGGGACTTCAGGTCGTACCCCGCGTGGTCGGAGCCGATGGCGATCCGCGTCATCACCCGAAGTGTACGAGACGACCCTCCGACGGTCCCGACTTCTCGTGGTACCGGAGTCCGTCCGTAGGGTGCTCGCCGTGACGCTCGATCCCCGAACCCCCGTGCTCGTCGGTGGCGGCCAGTACCTGCACCGCGCCGACTCGGTGGCCGACGCGCTCGAACCCGCCGCGCTGATGGAGCGAGCCGTTCTGGCCGCCGCCGACGACGCCGGCCTCGACGGCCCCCCTCCCGCCGACAGCGTGCGCATCGTGAACATCCTCGGTTGGCGCTACCGCAACCCCGCCCGCTTCCTCGCCGAACGGCTCGGGCTGGGCGACGTCGACCTGGCCGAGACGACCGAAGGCGGCAACAGCCCACAGGCGCTCGTCAACAGGACCGCACTCGACCTGCTGGCGGGCTCCACCGACATCGCGATCCTCTCCGGCGCGGAGGCGTTCCGCACCTACATGAGGGCCCGGAAGACCGGAGAACGGCTCACGTGGCCGAAGGCGCCCGACGACGACCGGCCCCGGCGTATCGGCTCACCGATCCGCATGTCCCACGAAGCCGAACTGGAGCGCGGCATCGTCGACCCGACCGGGGTGTATCCGATGTTCGAGACGGCCCTACGCGCCGCCGCCGGACGCAGCGTCGACGACCACAACGCGCACCTCGGCCGCCTGTGGTCGGGTCTGAGCGAGGTGGCGGCAGGCAACCCGTATGCGTGGATCCAGGAGGCGAAGACCCCAGAGGAGATCATCACCGTCGGCCCCCGCAACCGGATGATCGGGCTCCCCTACCCCAAGTACATGAACTCGAACAGCGACGTCGACATGGGCGCCGCACTCATCATGTGCACCGTCGATTCCGCACGGCGTCTCGGGGTGTCGGAGGATCGCTGGGTCTTCCCGCTGGCCGGGACCGACTGCCACGAGCACAACTACATCTCCCACCGAGACCGGTTCGATCGCACGCCCGCGATCGAGATCGGTGGCCGCCGCGCCCTCGAACTCGCCGGCACCTCCATCGACGAGATCGCCGTGATCGACCTCTATTCCTGCTTCCCGAGTGCCGTCCAGCTCGGAGCCCGGTCCCTCGGGCTCGACCTCGACCGGCAGTGGTCCAGGACGGGTGGCCTCTCGTTCGCCGGAGGCCCGTGGAACAACTACCCGATGCACGCCATCGCCACCGTGATGAGAGATCTCCGCGCACGACCGGGCGAACAGGGCCTCGTCTGGGCGAACGGGGGATTCGCCACCAAACACGCCTTCGGCATCTACTCGACCGAACCACCGGCAGCAGAGTTCCGCCACTCGTCCCCGCAGGACGAGATCGATGCGCTCCCGCGCCGCGCACTGGCGTTCGGAGACGACGCCGTCGGGGCTGTCACGATCGAGGCGTACACCGTGATGCACGATCGCTCCGGTCACCCCGAGGCGGGGCTGGCCGCGCTGCGGCTGCCCGATGGGCGGCGGGCGTGGGGAACCACCACCGCCTCCGGTGATGTGACGGCTCTGACCGACGGCGAATGGGTCGGGGAGGCCGCCACTCTCGACGCGTCGGGTGTGTTCGCGCTGGACTGACCCCCCGATGACCCTCGCCCCACCCCGTCTCGTCCTCGACTGCGATCCCGGCCACGACGACGCGGTCGCGATCGTTGTCGCCGCCCGCTACGCCGACGTCGCCGGGATCACGACGGTCGCGGGCAATGCCCCGCTCGAACAGACCACCTACAACGCCAGGGTGATGCGGGATCTGCTCGGTGTCGACGTGCCCGTCCACTCCGGGGCCGAGCGCCCGCTCGTCGCCGAACCTCGCACCGCGGCGTACATCCACGGTGCGTCCGGCCTCGACGGAGCAGACCTCCCCGCGCCGACCACTCCCCTCGACGGCACCGACGCAGCTTCGTTCATCTCGAACGCGTGCCGCGCGGCACCGGGGACATGGATCGTTCCGGTCGGTCCGCTCACGAACGTCGCACTCGCTCTGCGCGCCGATCCGGGGCTCGCCGACCACGTGGCCGGCATCTCGTTGATGGGCGGCGGCACCTTCGGGAACCGATCGGCGGTGGCCGAGTTCAACATCTGGGCCGACCCCGAGGCCGCCGAGATCGTGTTCGAGTCGGGGATACCGCTCGTGATGGCGGGCCTCGACGTGACACACCAGTTTCAGGCCACACCAGACCGGATCGCCGGGCTCGAGGCGATCGAGGGCCGACTCGCCGCCGTCCTCGGCGGATTGTTCGGCTTCTTCTCCGGCGCCTACCTCGAGCGCCACCAACCGGGTGCGATGGACGGGGCCGCCGTCCACGATCCTCTCGCCGTGTTGGCACTGACCCATCCCCACCTGTTCGAGCGCGAAGCCCGCCACGTGGCCGTCGAGACGACGGGCACGCACACGCGCGGCATGACCGTCATCGACCGACGGCTCCTGCGCGGATTGCCGCGTCCGAACTGCGAGGTCCTCACCGAGGTCGACGACGACGCAGCATTCGATCTGATTCTCGATGCCGTCAGCCATTTCTCCGCCTGACCGTTCCCGCTGATCCACTACGTAGTGTTTCCGCCGTGACCGAGTCGTTTCCGCGTCAGCACGCCAGGACCCAGCGCTTCACTCTCGGGGAGCCGCGCGACATCGCCGTCTCCCCTGACGGGGCGAGAGTCGTCTTCCTGCGCAGCAGCGCCGGTGACGACCCTGTCAACTCGCTCTGGGTAATGGACCGCGAGACGGGAGAGGAGCGGCTCGTTGCCGACCCGGCCCAACTGCTCGGGGAGCCGAACGACGACCTGCCCCCGGAGGAACGGGCGCGCCGTGAGCGCTCCCGCGAGGCGGCCAGAGGCATCACCGGGTTCGCCACCGATGTCGCCGTCCGCGTCACCGGATTCGCCGTCGGCGGGCGGCTCTTCGTGGCCGGGCTGCTCTCGGGGAGGGCCCGCCCGCTCGACGTGGAGGGTCCGGTCGTCGACCCGCGGCCCGACCCCCTCGCGACGAGGCTGGCCTACGTGAGCGGCCGCGCCCTGCGGATCGCCGAACTCGACGGAACCAGCTGGCTTCTCGCCGGCGACGACGACGAGCCGGACACGGTCTCATGGGGCAGCGCCGACTTCCTCGCCGCCGAGGAGATGCACCGCTTCCGGGGCTACTGGTGGAGCCCCGACGGCGCGGCCATCGCGGCGTGCCGGGTCGACGATGCGGACGTCGCGCAGTGGACGATCGCCGATCCCGCCCACCCCGACCGCTCCCCCGACGTCAACCGCTACCCGGCGGCGGGCACACCGAACCCGCGCGTCGAACTCCACCTCATCGGCCTCGACGGCGGACGCACACGGGTCCGGTGGGACGACGGTCGCTTCCCGTACCTCGCCGCCGTGAACTGGTCGAACGGTGGGCTCGTCGTGCAGGTCCAGTCGCGCGACCAGAGGGCCAGCGCCTTTCTCCGCGTCGACCCCGACACGGGGACGGCGACCGTGGTGGCGACCGATGAGGATGCGCACTGGGTGGAACTCGTGCCCGGGACGCCGCGCCTGCTCGACGACGGCACCCTGGTCCGCGCCGCCGAGCGCGGCGGCGTGCGCAAGCTGCTCGTCGGCGACGACGCCGTCTCCCCCGACGGCCTCCAGGTCCGCTCTCTCGTTGCTGCGGAGTTCGGCACCCTGGTCTTCCTCGCCAATGACGCCGACGACGCAACCGAGCAGCACGTCTGGCACCGCACCCCCGACGGGGAGGCCACCGCCCTCACCACCGAGCCCGGCGTGCACAGCGTGTCCGTCGGAGGATCCACGATGGTCGTCCGCAGCGCCACCATCGACGGTCCACCAACCACGCAGGTCGTCGATGGGCCGCTCATCGCGTCGAATGCCGATGCGCCCGTGGTCACGCCGAACGTCACCCTTCTGCGGGCCGGCGAATCGCAGCTGGCCACCGCCCTCCTCCTCCCCCACGACCACGACGGTTCGCCGCTCCCCGTGCTTCTCGATCCGTACGGTGGACCGCACGCCCTGCGTGTCCTGAAGAGTCGGAACGCCTTCCTCACGTCGCAGTGGTTCGCCGACCAGGGGTTCGCCGTCCTCGTCACGGACGGCCGCGGCACGCCGGGCCGGGGTACCGCCTTCGAACGGGCGGTCCACCACGACTTCGTCGGCACCCTCGACGACCAGGTCACGGCGCTGCAGGAGACCGCCGCCTCTCGTCCCGAGCTCGATCTGAACCGCGTGGGCATCCGCGGCTGGAGCTTCGGCGGATACCTCGCCGCACTCGCCGTCCTGAAGCGCCCCGACGTGTTCCACGCCGCGGTCGCCGGAGCACCGGTCACCGAGTGGCGCCTCTACGACACCCACTACACCGAGCGGTACCTCGGGGACCCCATGGCGAACCCTGACGTCTACGACGCCAATTCGCTGCTCCCGCTCGCCACCGACCTGAAGCGGCCGTTGCTGCTCATCCACGGGCTCGCCGACGACAACGTCGTCGCCGCACACACGCTGCGGCTGTCCACCGCGCTCCTCGAAGCCGGCCGGCCGCACCAGGTGCTGCCGCTGACCGGCGTGACCCACATGACCCCCCAAGAGGTCGTGGCGGAGAACCTCCTCCTCCATCAACTGGCATTCCTCGAGAAGGCGCTGGCGCGCTAGCGCGATCCGACGGCGACCCGGTCGTGGCCCGCAGGATCGCGACGGATCTCCACGTCCCCGTAGCCGGCCGCGACGAGGAGTTCGCGCACTGCACCACCCTGGTCGCTCCCGATCTCGACCAGCAGCCAGCCGCCCTCGCGGAGATGAGAGGTCGCCCCCTCCACGATCAACCTGACGTGATCGAGCCCGTCGACCCCACCGAACAGCGCCCCGGCGGGCTCCCACTCGGCGACCTGTGGCTCGAGGTCGGGTGAGCCCTCGGCGACGTAGGGAGGGTTGCTGACGATCACGTCGGCCTGTAGGTCGAACGGGAGCGCATCGAACCACGAACCCGCCGCCAGCCGAACGTTCGCCGCGGCGCGGCCGAGGCCGGCCAGATTCGCCCGTGCGACGTCGAGCGCATCCTCCGACACGTCGGTCAGCCACACTTCGGTCCCCGCGATCGGCAGCTCGTCGGCGAGCGCCAGGCCGATCGCCCCCGAGCCGGTGCCGAGGTCGACGGCCAAACGCGAGCCGGTCATGGGACGGAGCTTCGCCAACGCCAGCTCGACGAGGGTCTCGGTCTCGGGACGGGGGATCAGCACGCGCCGGTCGACAGCCAGATCGAGCCGCCGGAACGCCCACTGACCGAGCACGTACTGGAGCGGCTCCCCGGCCCGGTAGCGAGCGACCATCGCGTCGAGGTGCTGGACCATCCGTACCGTCGGCAACTCGTTCACGATGAGCAGGAACTCGGTCCCGCTCGTCGCGCTGGCCACCTCGCAGAGCCACCGCGCCGCCGCTCGATCGCCGAGCACGTCACCGGTCTGGCGCCACAGGTCGGCCCACGTCGGCTCCCGATCGGCGTCGCCGTTCATCCGGGGTCGCCGTCGGCGAGGAGACGGGCTCGCTCGTCGGCCGCCAGCGCATCGACGACGGGCTGGAGATCACCGGCCAGCACGTCGGCCAGCCGGTAGAGGGTGAACCCGATGCGGTGATCGGTCACCCGGTTCTCCTTGAAGTTGTAGGTGCGGATCTTCTCGCTGCGCCCACCCCCGCCGACCTGCGCCTTGCGCTCGGCCGACAGCTCGGCCGACCTCTCCTGTTCGGCGAGGTCGAACAGCCGGGCCCGCAGCACCTGCATGGCCCGCGCCTTGTTCTGGAGTTGGCTCCGCTCGTCCTGCATGCTCACCACGATCCCGCTCGGGACGTGCGTGATCCGTACGGCCGAGTCGGTGGTGTTCACGCTCTGACCACCCGGACCGCTGGAGCGGTGGACATCGATCTCGAGATCGCGCTCGTCGATCGTCACGTCGATCTCGTCGGCTTCCGGGAGGACGGTGACCGTGGCGGAACTGGTGTGGATCCGGCCCTGGCTCTCGGTGACCGGCACCCGCTGGACCCGGTGCGGGCCACCCTCGAACTTGAGGTTCCGCCACGCCGTGTCGCCGGCGAACTCGAGCGTCACCTCGTTGACTCCGCCCATCTCGCTCGGCGACGACGACAGGGTGGCGACCTTCCAGCCGTGCCGTGCGGCATACGAGACGTACATCTCCATCAGGTCGCGAGCGAAGAGATTGGCCTCCTCGCCTCCTTCGGCACCACGGATCTCGACGAGGACCTTCTTGCCGTCGTAGGGGTCCTTCGGAAGCATGAGCTCACGCAGCTCCGCCTCCAGCGACGCCGTGTCGGCGGTGGCCTCCTCGATCTCGTCCTGGAGCAGGCTCCTCTCGTCGCCATCGGCGTCGAGCAGCATCTCGCGGGCCGCTTCGGCATCGTCGAGCCGCCCCTCGTACCGGCGGAACGCCTCGATCACGGGCATCAGTTCGTTGTACCGCTTCGACGCCACACGCAACTTGTCGGCGTCGGCGATCACCTCGGGGTCGGCGAGCTGCCGCTCGAGATCGTCGTACTCCTCGGCGACGAGACGAAGGCGGTCCAACATGACGCTGCGAACTTACCGACCGTGCAGGTCAGTCGAGTGTGCGGATCGTGACGGGACGACGCAGCTGGGCGAGCAGGTCGTCGGTGATCGGCAGGCGGTCACGCTCGCGGAGCACCACGAGCACGTCGTCGTCGGTGGCGAGCTGGAGGTCGGCCACGAATCCGACCAGGTCGGGGTCGACCCCGGTCGAGCAGACGATCCGCACGACGGCTCCCGATGAGTCCCGGGGGATCACCCCGTCGGGCAGCGTGGCCGTC
>CBFCWZ010000186.1:0-7571 GCA_965601935.1 uncultured Ilumatobacteraceae bacterium | reverse complement strand
TCAGTCGGTCCAGTCCTTCCATTTGACCTCGTAGTCGCGGAGGTAGCGGGAGACTGCCCTGCCGACGGTGGGGTCGTTGAAGCGGAGTGCACGGTCGGCCAAGCCATAGTTCTCGAGACGATCCCGCACGGGTCCCTTCAGTTCGGCGAAACCCAGCTCGATCCCGGTCTCGTCCAACTCCTCGAGCAGCTGCTCGAGCACCTGGGCCCCTGTGGTGTCGATGTCGGTGATCGGCTCGGCGGCCACGACGATTCGCTCGACCGGCCCGTCGCTCTCGGCGACGACGTCGTGGATCCGGCGTACGAAGTGCTCGGCGTTGGCGAAGAACAACGGGGCGTCGAAACGGAACAGCACCAGGCCCGGCACCTCCCGTGCGTCGGGGTTCCGGTCGACGTCGTGATAGCCGCGTCGCTTCTCGATCCGCCCCAGCACCGCGTCGTAGGGACGCCACAGCCGACGCACGAAGTTGATCAACGAGAGAGCGACCGCGACGAGGATCCCGCTGAGCACGCCGAACAGAACGACACCGGTGATCGCGGCGACACACAGCCAGAACTCGGAGCGACGCGCCCTGAACAACCACACCATCTCGCGGTGGTCGAACAGGTGGACCGCCGCGGCCATGACGACGGCAGCCAGCGCGGAACCAGGGAGCGACTCGATGGCACCGGCACCGACGAGCAAGAGCAGGAGGATGAACACGGCACTGATCACACCGACCATCTGGGAGGTACCACCACTGGCCTGCGACGTGGCGGTGCGGCTCGTGCTGGCGCTGATCGGAAACCCCTGGAAGAGGCCCACCGCCGCGTTGGACACTCCGAGCGCCTTGATCTCCGCATTCGGGTCGACACGGTCGCCGTCGCGGGAGGCGATGCCGCGCGACAGCGCGGTCGTGTCGGTCAGGGTGACCCAGGTGAGGCCCAGTGAGGCCAGGAACAACGGCCAGAGGTCGGACCCGTCGACGGAGGGGATCGACGGCGACGGGAACCCCGTCGGGATCTCGCCGACCACCGGAACGCCCTCGGCCACCAGATCGAGTGCCTCGACCGCGACGATCGCCCCGACGACGGCGATGAGAACACCCGGGACACGTGGCCAGTTCCGAGCAACGACGAGGATCACGGCGAGGGCAGCGAGACCGACGGTGAGGGCCCACCCGTTGAGGAGGTTGTCGGACAGGCCGGTGAAGAACCCGTCGAGGATGGCGGGGACGGTCTCCCCTCCGGCGCTGAATCCGCACATCTTGGCCGCCTGACTGCAGACCATGATGATCGCCAGCCCGTTGAGATAGCCGACCTGGACGGGTCTCGACAGGAGTTCGGCGAGGTAGCCGAGCCGCAGCATGCCGACGAGCCAGCACAGGGCCCCGGTCATCAGGGCGAGCACACCGGCGATCGCGATCGCATCGGCAGGCGACCCGTCGGCCAGCACCAACGAGATGGCAGCGGCGATGAGCGGTGCCAGTGACGAGTCGGGTCCGAGCAGGAGGTGGCGCGACGGGCCGAACACGGCGTAGGCCAGCACCGCCGCCACGGTGGTGTACAAGCCGGTCACAGCCGGCGTTCCGCCCAACTCGGCATAGGCCATGCCGTGGGGGATCATCAGTGCGGTGACCGCCACGGCCGCGCCGAAGTCGGGGAGCAACTGGTCTCTGCGGTAGTACCGGAGCATCCGTACGCCCGGAATCCGACGCGGGTCGATCATCCGACGTCCCCGCGCCCGAACCGACCTCGGCTCGGCGGATTTCCTGTGTACCTCGACCGCCATGTTCCGTTTCCCCTGCGTTCATCCTCGCGCATCGCCGTCGCAGCGCTGATGCCGCACCCACTGGGTAGGTTGCAGGGTTCGATGGCATCTGTGTCGCGGCACCGGCCACCCCATGTGGCGCAGGGCACCTGGCGCCGCGGCGCGCTCCACGTGTGGGGATGGAACGGTGCGGATGCCGCACCCATGCCGTGGCTCTACTCGGGCTTCCGGCGGGTCGGGCCCGACGGGCACCGAACCGGCTGGCACGACTCGCCCGTCTCCTACGGAGCCGTTGCCCGCCTCACCCTCGAGTTCGACGACCACCCCACGCTCCACGCCGCCTCCGTCCAGCTCGACCCGTATGGCGCAGCGGTCTGGCTGTCCGAACTCCCCGCCGATGGTGAGGCGCTGAGCGACTCGCTGGCATGGTTCGCCCGTGCCACCGAGCTGGCTCGAAGGGCCGTCGGTACGGGTGCCATCACCCCTGCCCTCGTCGCCGAGGGCCCGTTCACCGCGGCTCGATGGCTGCCGATCCTCACCCCCGAGATCACCGAGCTGATCACACGGCTCGACGCCAGCCGGCCACCGATCTGCGGTGTCGGCTCGTCGGCCGACACCGAGGCGATCCACGGTCAACTCGTCGACGGGATCGCCCGATCCTTCCTCCGTCAGGGGGGGTGGAAGCCCGAGGTCGGGCGGGGACGTCAGCCCGCAGTGCAAGCGATGCGGGCCACGTTCGGCGCGCTCGCCCGGCCCGATTCTGTCGTTCGAGGCGGCACCGCCGAGTTCGACGTGGCCCTCGCCAACCTCCGCACCGACCTCGACCGGCACCAGCGGCGCATCAACGGGGAACCCGTTCTGGTCCCGAGGATCCGACTGCTCATCTCCGACGATCCGCACGACGCGTGGCAGGTCCGGCTCGAACTCGTCGACGACACCGACTCGATGCTCTGGTGCACTGCCGACCAGGTGTGGGACCGATCCCCCGAGGCGATCGGGGTCGCCCGCGGCGAAGAGCGTCTCCCGCTGCTCGCCGATCAGATCAGCGACATGGTGGCGCGGATCGCTCCGGTCGTACCCGGGCTGGCCGGTCTGGCCGTCGAACACGAGCCGTCGAGCATCGAACTCGACCTCGACACCGCCGATGAGTTCCTCGATGCGGCCCCTGCCGAACTCGAGCGCGCCGGCATCGAGCTGATCGGCCCCGAACGTCTCGTGCGCACCCGCGTCAGTGTCAACGGCACCGCCACCCCGGCACCGGCCGACGACCGGAAGCAGCGGTTCGGCAAGGAGGCCCTCGTCGAGTGGAACGTGGTCGTCGACGACGAGCAGATCTCCGAGGCCGACCTGCACCGAGCCGAAGAGGCGGGCTCCACCCTTCTCCACACGGGTCACCGCTGGGTCCGCATCAACCCCGACGAACTGCGCCGCAAACGCGAACAACAACGCGAGCTGAACGACACCAGGGATCACCTCACCCCGCTCGAGCTGCTCCAACTCGCCAACGGCGACGACAGCACCGAGACCGAGATGACGATCGGCCTCGACGACGAGGCCGCCGACGAACCCGACTTCGCCTGGACGCGCGTGCTACTCGACGGTCTCCCCGACGACCGCTTGGAAGAAGTCCAGGAGTCGTCCGAGTTCACCGGCGAACTCCGCCACTACCAACGCCGTGGCCTCGGCTGGATGCAGTTCCTCGCGCGGCTCGGGCTCGGGGGGTGCCTGGCCGACGACATGGGCCTCGGAAAGACCGCCACCACCCTCGCCCACCTCGTCGAGCGGCCGGGGCCGCATCTGGTGGTGTGCCCGCTCAGCGTCGTCCGCAACTGGCGCTCCGAGGCCGAACGGTTCACCCCGAAGCTCGACGTGCGGATCCACCACGGACCCAATCGTCAGCTCGGCCGGGACGACGAGCTGTTCAGCTCCGACCCCTCGAACGAACTCGTCATCACCACCTACGGCCTGCTCCCCCGCGACCTCGCCCACCTCCAGGAGTTCCCGTGGTCGACCATCGTCCTCGACGAGGCGCAGATGGTGAAGAACCCCAACACGAAGTCGGCCCGGGCGGTGCGCGCACTCGACGCCGAGCAGAAGATCGCGCTCACCGGCACCCCGGTCGAGAACCGTCTCTCCGAGCTCTGGTCCATCCTCGACGCGGTGAACCCAGGGATGCTCGGCAGTCAGGAGTCGTTCCGCCGCACCTACAGCAGCCCCATCGAACGCCAGCACGACGAGATCGCAGCGGCCCGCCTGCGCCGCACCACGCGCCCCTTCGTCCTCCGCCGCACCAAGGCCGACAAGCGCCTGCTCCCCGACCTCCCCGACAAGATCGAACAGATCGCCTACGCCAAGCTCACCCGCGAGCAGGCCACGATGTACCAGAAGGTGGTCGACCAGCTCCTCGCCGACGCCGAGCAGGCCGAGGGCATGAAGCGCCGCGGGCTCGTGCTCGCCGCGCTGATGCGGCTGAAGCAGATCTGCAACCATCCCGCCCACGCGCTGAGCGACAACTCCCGGCTCGCCGGCCGATCCGGCAAGCTCGCCCGGTTCGACGAGTTGGTCACCGACCTGCTCGACCAGCGTGAGCGGGCGCTCGTGTTCACCCAGTTCCGGGAGATGGGCGACCTGCTGGTCCGCCACGTCGCCGACGAGTTCGGCTTCGAGGCCCCGTTCCTGCACGGCGGCACCTCCCGCGTCGGCCGCGACCGCATGGTCGACAACTTCCAGGACGGGTCGGCGCCCCCTCTCCTCATCGTGTCGCTGAAGGCCGGTGGAACCGGGCTGAACCTCACCGCCGCGAGCCAGGTGATCCACTACGACCGCTGGTGGAACCCAGCGGTGGAAGACCAGGCCACCGACCGCGCCTGGCGGATCGGTCAGACACGATTGGTCAACGTGCACAAGCTCGTCTGCGAGGGAACCGTCGAGGAGCGCATCGGCGAGGTCATCGACGAGAAGCGCGCCCTCGCCGACGCGGTGGTCGGAACCGGCGAGACGTGGCTGTCCGAGCTGTCCACCGACGAACTGCGCGACCTCGTGGTGCTGGAGGAGGGCGAGTGAACCGTCCCCGCAAGCCCTTCGGCAAGGAGCAGCCCGGCCGGCTGCCCTCCACGATGATGAAGGTCCTCGCCGCCGAGATGGCCGACCCCCAGCGGCTCCGACGGGGCAAGCGGCTGGCCAAGGACGGGTCGGTGCTCGACATCGTCGTCGAACCGGGCGCCGTGGTCTGCGAGATCCAGGGGTCCCGTCCGACCCCGTACGTCGTCACGCTGGAGGTGTCGTTCGGCAACGGCATGCCACTGAAGCGCGACGTCAACGGCCACTGCACCTGTCCAGATGCCGACAATCTGTGGGGGACCGGCGCCGGCGGGAGCGACATCTGCAAGCACACCGTCGCCACGATGTACGCGCTCGCCGACGAGTTGCTCATCGAGCCCGAACTGCTCGACCTCTGGAGGGGACGGGACACGACGTCCTCGGCCTCGACGGACACCCCGCTCACGGCCCACGAGCCGGACGACGCCGTTCCGGCGTCGTCTCCACGCACGCGGCCCTCCGAGCACCCGGCACTCACCCGCCGCCATCTGCGTGTCGTCGGGGGAACCGACCACGACGACACCGCGGAACCGGTCCCCGAACCAGTCGGTGACCGCTTGGCATCGCTCCTCACCGTTCCGACCGGGGCATCCCTTCCCGAGATCGGCCACCTCGAACGGATGGAGCCGGTCCTCCCGCCACGCCGCGACCTCGCGGCCGTCATCCGCGACGCCGCCGAGAACCTCCGGATCGAGTGGGAGTGAGGCACTGTTCCCGACGACGTCGTCGCGGCCACCGCGATCGCAGAGGACAGTCGGCTGTCGTTCTGGGACGCGATGATCGTCCGGAGCGCCTCAGTTCGATGTGGGTGGGGTCGGGCAGCCCAGTGCCACCAACGTGTCTCAGGCGTCGTCGTCGAAGATGCTGGGTCGTTGGCCGAACACGGCCACGGCCTGGCGGAGCGGCACGAGGTCTCCGCCCGACGGATGGCGTTCGGCGGCCGCGATGGCGTGAAGGGCGATCTCCCGGGCCTTGTCGAGCTCATCACGCAAGCGGGTGTTCTCGGCTTCGAGTGCCATCACCCGGCGGATGCCCTCGAGGTTCATCCCCTCGTTGGTCAACTCGGCGATGCGCTGCAGCACCTCGATGTCGTGGTCGCTGTACCGACGGTTCCCACCCTGGGTGCGGGCAGGGGTGACGAGGCCTCGCCTCTCGTAGATGCGCAGGGTCTGCGGGTGCATTCCCGCCAACTCGGCGGCGACGGAGATGACGTACACCGCCTTGGTCCGTGATCGCTCGCTCATGCCGTGCTCCTCGGGCTCACCGTAGTTGCTTCGGCGAGTTGCTCGATTGCGGCGCGCTGCTCGTCGGTCAGTTCGTCCGGTACGACGAGATCCACGGTGACGATGAGATCGCCGGTGGTCGTCGAGGTGACGATGCCCTTGCCGCGCACGCGGTGCCGACTGCCCGACTGGGTTCCCGGCTTGATGCGGAGGGTGACCGTGGGGCCATCGAGGGTGGGGACCTCGATGTCGGCGCCCAGCGCCGCCTCGGCGAACGTGATCGGTACGCGGACGGAGAGGTTGCTGCCCGAGCGACCGAACGTGGGATGGGGCATCACCGTGAGCTGGACGAGGAGATCGCCGCTGGGGCCGCCGTTGCGACCTGGGGCGCCTCGTCCCTTGAGGCGGATGGTCTGACCGTCCTTCACCCCGGCAGGGATCCGGGTCCTCACCTCGCGCGGGCGCTTCTCGGCTCCGGTGCCGTGACACGTAGTGCACGGCGACTCGATCCGCACGCCTTGGCCCTGGCAGACCGGGCACGGCGAGGAGAACGCGAACAAGCCCTGGTTGTCGTCGATGACGCCCCTGCCACCACAGTTGCCGCAGGCGACCGGTGAGGTCCCGGGAGCAGCGCCGGAGCCGCCACAAGTGGAGCATCGGGCGTCGGTGGTGAGGTGCAGCGTGGTGGTCATCCCCTTCGCCGCGTCCTCGAAGTCGACGGTGAGGTGGGCCTCGACGTCGGCACCGCGTCGGGGTCCGGCACCGCCCGGCGCGCCGCCTCCGCGACCGCCGCCACCGAACATGTTGCCGAGGATGTCACCGAGACCACCGCCCATGTCGCGGAGGTCGGAGGCATTGAACGAGAAGCCACCCTGGCCGGGCCCACCGCCCATGCCACCCATTCCCGCCATGGGGCCGAGACGGCGGACCTCGTCGTACTCGGCGCGCTTGTCCTCGTCGCCGAGGACGTCGTATGCGGCGCTGACCTCCTTGAACCGCTCTTCGGCCGCATCGTCGCCGGGGTTCTTGTCGGGGTGCAGATCCCGCGCCAGCTTGCGGTAGGCCTTGGTGATCTCCTTGTCGGTGGCGGTGTCCGACACACCCAGCGTGTCGTAGTAGTCCTTCTCGAACCATTCACGTTGTGCGTTCATCGGCGCTCACCTCCTCGTTCGTTTCGTCACGGGCCACCCCGAGCGTCTCGGCGGAGAGCAGGGTTCTTCGTCAGTCTCGTTGATGTGTTCCAGTCAGTCGCGGGTGCGGACCATGGCGGCGCGCAACGTGCGGCCCTTCCAGCGGTAGCCGCTGCGCAGCACCTCGGCCACGATGGGCTCACCACCGTCGCCGGGCTCGTGGGCCACGGCCTCGGCCACCTCCGGGTCGAACGGCCGGCCGTCGAGGTCGAGGGTGTCGAGCCCGTGCTTCTTCAGCTCGGTGAGCATCGTGGTGAGCAGCGGCCCGACCTCCTCGGGGTTGCTGAGGGAGGCCGCCTCGGCGGCGTCG
>CBFCWZ010000185.1:0-7584 GCA_965601935.1 uncultured Ilumatobacteraceae bacterium | reverse complement strand
AGGCCTCGGCTGACGTGACCAGTCGTCCGTCGCGCCGCGTCATCGGCGATCGCAGCGCCGACGGGTCAGCGTCCAGAAGGGCCCGGTCGATCGGGCCGAGTTCGTCGTCCCCCGGAACCTCCTCCGGGATGCGCAGGCGCGACCACGCCTCGTCGACATCGTCCCAGCCCCATGCGCGGTACTGCTCCGAGTCACCGCGCAGGGCGATCATCGCGTTGACGGCCGAGGAGCCTCCGACCCCCCGCCCGCGGCGATACGGCATCGAGGCGTCACCGCGTCTGGCCGTCAGCCCCTCGTGCAACCGTCCCGCTTCGTCGAACGAGGCGAGGAAGTCCGCCCCCGCGATCGCCGAGGGGACGTCGCCCGGCGCCAGGTCAGGACCGTGTTCGATCAGCACGACGTCGTTCGCGGGATCCTCGGCGAGCCGCCCCGCGGCCACGCAGCCTCCGGATCCTGCTCCGACGACGATCCAGCGCATCGTCGCCCCTCAACTCGTGGCAGTCGCAGCCGGAAGCCCAGCCAGATGAGCGGTGTCGTTGTAGCGCACGATCCGCCACATCCCCGGCTCGAAGATCGTGAACTCCGTGAGCGACGTGTTGAGCGTGTGGAGCACGAACGAACCCGTCGGCGGCATCCTGAGCAGCTCACGGAAGGCGATGTCGATCACGCCACCGTGACAGACGATCACCACTGTCCGGCCCGCCGACTTGGCGACCGTCTCGGACAGCGCCGCGCCGACGCGCAGGTTGAACTCGGCCCGTGTCTCGCCTCCCGGGAACACCGACACGTGCGGGTCGCCGTTCCAATCGGGCATGCCGAACCGGTCGACGTAGGCCTGAAAACTCAGCCCGTCCATCTCGGGACCCGGATCGTGCTCACCGAACCGGTCGTCGGTCTCGATGTCGGATCCCAGTGCCGGAGCGACGATCTGTGCCGTCTCCTGCGCCCTCGCGTAGGTGCTCGCGATCAACCGGTCGACGGACAACTCTCCGGTAGCGGACAGCCGCTCGCGCAGCCGCTCCGCCTGCCGGACGCCGAGCGGCGACAGTCCCGAGCATGTGCGGTGGCCGGCGATCCGCCGCTCGACGGTGGCATTCGACTCGCCGTGCCGGACGAGCACCAACCGCGTCGGCTCGGTCACGGCTTCCACCTCGGCGTCTTCACTCACCCGCTGGAGCGTATGGGAAGGCCGCATACAATTTGTTCAAATGCGGTGCGAAGTGGGGTCGCGTGCCTATGTTCGACCAGTGGCCGACCGCCGTCGTCTGACGATCCGATCCATCGACTCCGACCCGCGGGCCAGGGCCATCCGGCAGGGCGCACGACACCTCGGTCTGGGCAAGGTCCGCGAGGCCGCAATCGCCGACCTGGTGTTCATCGAGGGGGACCTCTCCGACACCGATCTGCAGCGGCTCCACGCCGTGCTCGTCGACCCGCTGCTGCAGCGTGGAAGCTGGGAGATCCCGACGAACTCCGGTATCGAGATCATGCGCCAGCCGGGTGTCACCGACACCGCCGCCGACGCCGTACGCCACGCCGCCGAGCAGCTCGGCATCGAGATCATCGATGCCGCCACCGGCACTCGCGTCGAGTTCGACGACCGGGTCGAGGACACCGTCGCCGAAGAGATCGTCGACCGCCTCGTCGCCAACCGCGTCGTCGACCGCTGGGTCAACGGGATCATCGAGCCCCAGCACCCCTCCACCACCGAAGGTGCCGTAGCCGAACACATCCCGCTCGACGGCCTCGACGAGGACGCTCTCGCCGCGCTCAACGTCGAACGAGGGCTCTCCCTCGACCCGGAGGAGTTGCTCGTCATCCAGCAGCACTTCGCCGTCGAAGGGCGCCCACCCACCGATGTCGAGTTGGAGATGCTGGCCCAGACCTGGAGTGAGCACTGCGCCCACAAGACGTTCCGCGCGGAGCTCTCCCTCGACGGCGACGACGACGGTGACGGCTCCGCCCCGCCGATGCTCACCCAGCTGCGTGACTGCACCGAGCAACTCGCGTCGCCCTTCGTGAAGTCGGCATTCGTGGGCAACGCCGGCGTGGTCGAATTCGCCCCCGGCACGACCATCGCCGTGAAGGCCGAGACGCACAACCATCCCAGCGCCATCGAGCCCTTCGGAGGGGCCAACACCGGGGTCGGCGGCGTCATCCGTGACGTGATGGGCATCGCCCACCGGCCCATCGCCGTCACCGACGTGCTCTGCTTCGGCCCGACCGATCTCCCGCTCGACGAGCTTCCCGACGGGGCGCTGCACCCCTCCCGGATCGAAGAGGGCGTGATCGACGGCGTCGCCGACTACGGCAACAAGATCGGTCTCCCCACCGTCGCCGGGGCGATCCTCTACGACCCCGCCTACACCACCACCCCGCTCGTGTTCGCCGGGTGCATCGGGACCGCTCCGAGCCGCCCGCTCCACGACGGCCCCAACAAGGGCGACCGGGTGGTCGTCCTCGGTGGCGCCACCGGACGCGACGGCATCCGCGGCGCGACCTTCTCGTCGGCCACGATGGACGCCACCACCGGCGAAGTCGCCGGCGCCAGTGTCCAAATCGGGGACCCGGTCGTCGAGAAGCTCCTGATCGACGTCCTCACCGGTGCCGAGGACCTCTACAGCGCCATCACCGACTGTGGCGCCGGCGGCCTCTCTTCCGCGGTGGGCGAGATGGCCGAAGCGCTCGGCGCCGACGTGGAACTCGATCTCGTGCCCCGCAAGTACCCCGGCCTCGAACCGTGGGAGGTGTGGCTCTCCGAGGCACAGGAACGCATGGTCGTCGCCGTCCCGCCCCGCTCGCTGGGAGCGTTCACACAGCGCTGTGCCAAGGCGGGGGTCGAAGTGTCGGATCTCGGCGCCTTCACGGGCGACGGACGACTCGTCGTGCGCTCGGGGGGCGAGATCGTCGCCGACCTCTCCACCGCGTTCCTCCACGACGGTCGCCCGCAGCGTCGCATGTCGGCGGTGCTGCCCAGCCCGAACCGCGCCGAGCCGGCGGTGCGCGACGTCGTCGACGTCAAGGCGACGCTCCTCGCTCTGCTGGCCCACCCGAACATCGCTTCGAAGGCGGCCGCGATCCACCGGTACGACCACGAGATCCTCGGTTCCACGGTGGTGCGGCCACTGATCGGCGCAGCCGGCGACGCTCCCGCCGACGGCGTGGTCCTCGCCGAGCCCACCGAGTCGCACGGCATCGCCATCGGCATCGGCGTCAACCCGTGGCTCGGCATCCACGACCCGGAAGCGATGGCCCACGCGGTGGTCGACGAGGCGATCCGCAACGTCGTCGCAGTGGGAGCCGACCCCGACAAGGTCGCCCTGCTCGACAACTTCTCGTGGGGCGACCCCCGCCGGCCCGAAACGCTCGGTGAACTGGTCGCGGCGGTCCGCGGATGCTGCGGCGCCTCGTTCATGCACGCCGCCCCGTTCGTCTCGGGCAAGGACTCACTCAACAACGAGTACCTCGGCTCCGACGGCGAACGCCATGCGGTCCCGCCCACATTGGTCATCCATGCGGTCGCCCACGTCCCCGACGTCGACCGCTGCATCACACCCGACCTGACCGATCCCGGCAACGTCGTGATGTTGATCGGCAACACCACCACCGAGTTCGCCGGAAGCCATCTCGACCTGGTGTGCGGCGAACCGGACGACCCAGGCGTGGCTCCTGCGCCCGACCCCGACGGCCCCGACCGCTACCGCCGCCTCCACGAGGCGATGCGCGCCGGCCTCGTCATGTCCTGCCACGACGTGAGCGAGGGCGGCCTCGCAGTCGCCCTGGCCGAGATGTGCATCGGCGGCCGCCTCGGGATCTCGGTCGATGCGCTCCCGCACGACAACACCGCGACGGCACTCTTCTCCGAGTCCACCGGCCGCCTCCTCGTCGAAGTCGAACCGCGCAGTGTGCCGGCATTCCTCCGGGTGATGGACGACGCCGCCCGGCGCATCGGCGTCGTCAACCACTCCGGCACGCTGAAGGTTCCCGACGCGCCGGCGATCCCGGTGTCGGAACTCGCCGACGCCTTCAACACAGGGGTCCAGCGGTGAAGCAGTTCCCGGCACTCGTCATCACCGGCCCCGGGACGAACCGTGACAACGACGCGGCGCTGGCCCTCGAGATGGCCGGGGCGGCACCGAAGATCATGCGCGCCAGAGAAGTCATCGGACGACCGCGGGCACTCGACGAGACGTCGCTGGTCGTCGTCGCCGGAGGGTTCAGCTACGCCGACTCGCTGGGGGCGGGCCGGATGCTGGCGCTCGACCTCACGATCGGCCTCGGTGAGGAACTGAAGAAGTTCGTCGCCTCGGGACGGCCACTGCTCGGAATCTGCAATGGTTTCCAGGTGCTCACCAGTTCGGGTCTCCTGCCCGGCTCGCTCGGCCACAACGCGCAGGGTCACTTCGACTGTCGTTGGGTCGTACTCGATCCCTCGCCCCGCAGCCACTCGGTGTGGACGAAGGGCCTCGACGACCCGATCCACTGCCCGATCGCCCATGGTGAGGGCCGCTACGTCCATCCCGATCCCGCCTCCCTCGACCACGCCGGCCAGGTCGCCCTGCGCTATCGCAGCACGAACCCCAACGGCTCGGTCGCCGACATCGCCGGGGTCAGCGACCCGTCGGGGGTGGTCCTCGGCCTCATGCCGCACCCCGAGAACCACATCGTTGCGCGCCAGCACCCGCACCACTCGCGGGGCGGTGGTGGCCCCGCCCACCTCGGTCTGCGGCTCTTCGAGAACGGCGTCCGGCACGCCAAGTCGCTGTGACCCGAGCACTCGCCGACGACGTTCTCGACGACATCGATCTGCCGCTGCCCGACCGCCGCGACGGCAAGGTCCGCGCCTCGTGGTCGTTGCCCGACGGGAAGCGACTGTTCGTCACCACCGACCGGCTGAGCGCGTTCGACCGCATCATCGCCTGCGTCCCCGACAAGGGCCAGGTGTTGAACCAGCTGTCGGCCTGGTGGTTCCGCCATACGGCCGACATCGTCCCGAACCATCTCGTGTCGACGCCCGACCCGAACGTCACGATTGCCCACGGCGCCACCCCGCTGCCCGTCGAAGTGGTCGTGCGCGGCCACATCACCGGAGTCACCGACACCTCCATCTGGACCCGCTACGAACGGGGCGACCGCCTCATCGACGGCCACATCCTGCCCGACGGCCTGCGCAAGAACGACGAGCTGCCCGCCCCGCTCATCACCCCTACCACGAAGGGCTCCCCCGCCGACGGCGACGCCGCCGGACACGACGTGCCGCTCTCACCGTCCGCGGTCGTCGAGCGCGGCCTCGTCGACGCCACCTTGTGGGAGGAGGTGTGTTCCGCGGCGATGAGGCTGTTCGCCTTCGCCGCCCACCGTGGACGCGAGGTGGGGATGATCATCGCGGACACCAAGTACGAGTTCGGGATGGGTCCCGGTGGCCAGCTCCTCCTCATCGACGAGGTCCACACGCCCGACTCGTCGCGCTGGTGGCTGGCGGACGGACACGACGAACGCCTCGCTGCCGGTGAGGAACCACGCAGCCTCGACAAAGAAGTCGTCCGACGCGCCCTCGCCGACGTGGGGTATCGCGGCGACGGTCCGGTCCCCGACTTCCCCGACGAGGTCTGGCGGGCCACTTCCGAGCGCTACGTCGAGGTGTTCGAACGCCTCACCGGCGACAGCTTCGTTCCCGGCGCCCGACCCATCGCACCGCGCATCCACGCTGCGGTGTCCGGACTGGAGATTGGACCATGACCCGATCGATCGACGTCACCCCGGTGCCGTCACCCCCCAGCGATCCCACACGTTCCGACGGGCCCCGCGACGAATGCGGTGTCCTCGGCGTGTCCACCCCGCACGGCGACGGCGTCGCCCAGCTCGCCTTCTTCGGTCTGTTCGCCCTCCAGCACCGTGGCCAGGAGGCGGCCGGTATCGCCGTCAGCGACGGCACCCGCGCCCGGGTCCACAAGGAACCCGGTCTCGTCGCCAACGTGTTCACCCAGGACACCCTCGCCCCGCTCGCCGGCTACCACGGCATCGGGCACACGCGGTACTCCACCACGGGCTCCAACGCCGAGCGGAACATCCAGCCCTTCCTCGTCGAGACGATGCACGGCCCACTTGCCCTCGCCCACAACGGCAACGTGGTGAACGCCCCGGCATTGCGCGACGAGTTGTTGAACAAGGGGTTCGGCCTGACCGCCACCAGCGACTCCGAGGTGATGACCCTGATGCTCGCCGCAGCCGGTGGGCGCACATGGCAGGAGCGCCTCGAGCGGACTCTCCCAGCCTGGAAAGGTGCCTTCTCGCTCGTCGTACTGGTCCAGGACCAGGTGATCGCCGTCCGCGACCCGTGGGGCTTCCGGCCGCTGTCGGTCGGGCGCCTGCCCCACGGTGGCCATGCGGTCGCCAGCGAGACCTGCGCGCTCGCGACGTTGGGTTGCGTCGACATCGAAGAGGTCGGCCCCGGCGAGATGATCACGCTGCAGGGCTCCGAGATGACGCGCAGCCAGGTGCTCGCGCCCCAGCCCAACAGTGCCCGGTGCACCTTCGAGTTCGTCTACTTCTCCCGCCCCGACTCGGTGTGGGACGGCCACAACGTGCACCACGTACGCCAACGGCTGGGTGTGGAGCTGGCCCGCGAGGCCGGTGTCGAGGCCGACGTGGTGGTCCCCGTCCCCGACTCCTCGATCCCCGCGGCCATCGGCTACTCCACCGAGAGCGGCCTGCCCTTCAATGACGGCCTGATCAAGAACCGCTACATCGGCCGTACCTTCATCGAACCCACCCAGGACATCCGTGAGCGCGGTGTGGCGCTCAAGTTCAACGCCTTGCGGGAGAACCTCGAGGGCAAGCGCGTCGTGATGATCGACGACTCACTCGTGCGGGGCACCACGGCCGGGCCGCTCGTGCGCCTGCTGCGTGAGGCCGGTGCCGAGGAGGTGCACATGCGCATCACCTGCCCGCCGATCACCCACGCCTGCCACTTCGGTGTCGACATGGGTCACGACGGCGACCTGATGGCGGCCCGGTTGAGCGAGGTCGAGATCCGTGAGCACATCGGTGCCGACAGCCTCGCCTTCCTCTCCCTCGACGGGATGATGCACGCGATCGCCGAACGCCGGAGCGGACCCGACGACGGCTACTGCAACGCCTGCTTCACCGGCGACTACCCGATGGCGGTGGGTGACGCCCAAGCGAAGCTCTCCTTCGAGGGCGTGCTGGCGTGATCCACCGCGCGTCGAGAGTGGGAGGCCATCGATGAGGGTGCGTGTGCTCGGAGGCGGCGGCCGCGAGCAGGCCATCGCGTGGGCCTGCCGGCGGGCGGGCCACCACGTCGACCTCTCGTCCGACCTGGGCGACCTCACCGCCGACGATGTCGACCTCGTCATCCCCGGCCCGGAAGCGGCGCTGGCGGCAGGTGCCGCCGACGAGTGCGCCCGCCGCGGCATCCCGTGCTTCGGGCCGACCGCCGAAGTGGCCCGGCTCGAGTCGTCGAAGTCCTACGCCCGAGACCTCGCCTCCTCACTCGGAGTGCCCGGTCCTGCCTTCGCCCAGTTCGACGACGCGGCCGCCGCACTCGCCTGGTGGCGGGATCTC
>CBFCWZ010000184.1:0-7592 GCA_965601935.1 uncultured Ilumatobacteraceae bacterium | reverse complement strand
CGGGTTTTCTCCCGCGAATCGCGCCGGTCCCGCCTCTCTAGCTCAATGGAAGAGCAGCGGACTTTTAATCCGTTGGTTCAGGGTTCGAGCCCCTGGGGAGGCACTTGAACTCCGAGCTCGATTGGTGAGCGGCCGCCGACGTTCTTGGGCTCAGAGCGGGAGGGACTTGCGGGGGCGGATGACGAGTTCTTCGATGTTGAGGTCGATCGGCTGGGTGATCACGTACTCGACGGCATGGGCGATCGCCTTCACGTCACCCACCATCGGGGCGAGGTGGTTCTGTACCTCGGCGAGTTGCTCGCGAGGGAGTCGGCCCTGGTCGTCGAATTCGAGGTCGGTCATCCCGACCGATGCGCCGATCGCCTCCACCATCTCCCGGTCCATGTTGCGGATGAAGTTCGTGGCGAACACTCCCGGCATGATCGAGGTCACCCGGATGAGGTCGTCCTCGAGCTCTTGGCGCAGTGTCGCGTTGACGGCGTTGACCGCGTGTTTGGTGGCCCCGTACATCCCGGAGTCGCGGCGCAGCGCCGCGACGGAGGAGATGTTGATGATGTGTCCTTCCGAGCCGGATGAGCGCATCGCAGCGACCGCAGCCTGAGATCCTGCGGCGAGAGCGACGACGTTCACGTCGAGCATGCTCCGCCAGTTGTCCGGGTCGCCGTCGAGGATTCCGTCGGAATCGCCGAATCCGGCGTTGTTCACCATCACGTGGAGGCCACTGGCGGCCGCCGCGTCGTCGACGAACGATCGCAGCGCGGACGTGTCGCTGATGTCGAAGACGCGGAATTCCGCAGAGCCGCCCGCGGCTGCGATCGTCGCGCTGGACTGCTCCAACGGCTCCTCGGAGCGGCCGCACATCCAGACGTGGGCCCCGAGTGCACCGAGATGCTCGGCAACGGCTTGACCGATCCCGCTCGACGCTCCCGTCACCACGGCGGTCCGGCCGCCGATTTCACTGCTGGTCATGTCCCCTCCTGACATCGTGGGACCGCACCTGCCGCGGGCCCGACGACCGGTGTATCACGGTCGGCCGCTCCCGTTGGCGTCGCGCATCCTGTTCGAGTGGCGCGACCTCCTCGACGCGCACAGTGACCTGGGGTGTCAGGTGCCGGATTCTGCGTTGGGCGCGTGAGCCACCGCGAGCACTTCGGCTCGGCCGTCGATGGCGTCGACGAGGTCGCGGAGGTACGGCTGATCGGACTCCGCCACGTTGGAGACGAGGATCGAGAAGCGGGCACCATCTGGCAGGTCCTTGCGGAGGCCGCGTTCGCTGAGGAGGACCCGTGCCAGGCGCTCCGGGGTGAGTCGTTGGTAGGGGGAGCAGCCGGCGACCGCGGCGACCCTCAGTGGGCGATGACAGCGGTCGGCGATCACCCGGCCGAAGGCGCTCGCGCCGACGCAGGCGATCAGGGCCGTCGTGTTCGACGGCACCATCGGCTCGAACGGTCCGGGCGCCGTGAGCGGTCGACGCCGCGCTCCATCGGCTTCGACGACGACGTGATCGACCAAGGCGAACCATCGGTTGCACGACTCGCGGTCGACGCCGACCGCCTTGTGTCCGGAGACCGATCGCCAGACCAGCGCGGACTGGTCCTGCGCCGTGGCCGCCGACAACTCCCCGTCGCTCGGGTCGATCAGCAGGGGGAAGCCGTCCCTTCTTTCGCTGCCCATTTTCGTGGTGGTCGTGAGCACGACCCTGCCCTCCAGCTGCCGGCCGAGAGCGAACAGGGCGGTCGTCTTGCCGCCCCCGCCGACGAGGGAAACGAGCTCGTGTTCGCCCAGTCGGAGTGCGCCGGCGAGGTCGTCGACCGCGACCGGCTCGTTCACGGACGCCGTGCTCCCGCCAGCACAGCTTCGAGCACGCCTCCGCCGATCGCCAATGCCTTGTCGGAGATCTCGACACAGGCGGTGGGGTCGGACCGCGGGTCGACGTCGCCGATCTTGAGTCCCGTCGTCACCCGCACCCGCTCGTGGATCAGGCCTCGGACCACGCCGGCGAACGGTGCGTTGATCGGATGACCTGCGACCTCGCCGAGCGTGTCGTTCTGCTCGACGAGGTCTCCGATCGCCGCCTGCCACGTGGCCGTGCCCTCGGTGGGGGCGCGGAGCACGCGTTCGGCCGACCGTGAACCGATCGTGCCCGGGATGCCGGTGTCCGGTGCCGCCGACCCGGACCAGAGAACGCGTCCGAGTCGGTGTCCGCGCAGCGTCTCGACCACGGCGTGGCAGTCGAGCCCGGTGGTGAACCCCGGGCCGAGCCCGACGACCAGTGGGGCATCGTCGATCGTGGTGTCGATGTTCCGCTTGGCCAGTCGGGCATCGACCACCACGTGGGCATCGAGCGCCGGAAGCTCAGGTGACACGACCACCGCGACGACACCCTCGCGGGCGAGGGTCGCCGCAGCGTCGGCGCCGGGAGCGAGCACTGCTCGCATGCCCTCGATGTCGATCTCGCCCTCGGTGACCGCGGTCGACACAGCCACTGTTCGGCGGATCGTGAGGGGCTGGGCGAGCTCGCACACCACGACCGGCCAGCCGGCCCGCGTGAGGCGCCACACCGCGCCCGTGGCGAGGTCGCCGCCTCCGCGGACGACGCACAGGCCCGGTGCCACGACGGAGGTGGTCACCCGGCTGAGAACTCCCGATGCCGCAGTTCGACGATCTGCGACATGATCGACAGGGCGAGCTCGGCCGGGTCCTCGGCGGCGATGTCGAGACCGATCGGCGACGTCACGCGGTCGAGTTGGTCGTCGCCGAGCCCGGCCTCGGCCAGCGCGGCACGTGTGGTGGACCAGCGGCGAGCACTGCCCATCACGCCGATCGACCGCGCCGACGAGTCGAGGAGCACCGGCAGCACCTCCGCGTCGACGGCGCTGTTGCGGGTGAGCAGCACGACATGGGTGCCGTCGTCGATCCCGGCCTTCTGCGCACACTCGTCGAGCGGGCCCTCGAGGATCGTGTCGGCGTCGGCCAGCCGCTGCGGGTCGGCGACGTCGCTGCGGTCGTCGACGGCGGTGACGCGGAACCCGAGCCAGTGGGCGAGTTCGACGACGGCCACTCCGACGTGGCCGCAGCCGATGACGACGAGATGTGGTTGAGGCATGAACGGCTCCAGGTGGATGGTCATCGAACCGCCGCACACGCCGGGGTCGCCGCGCGCAGGGTCGATCAGGTCGAAGTCGAGCCGCGTCGGGCGGCCGCTGGCCAGCACCTCGGGTGCCGCAGCCCGGACCCGGGCCTCCATCTCCCCGCCGCCGATCGTTCCGAGCTGACGGCCGTCGTCGACGACGAGCATTCTGGCGCCGGCGTGGCGGGGGACCGAGCGATGCGTGTCGACGACGGTCGCCATCACCGCGGCGCGCCCAGCCGCCAGCGCGTCGAGCAGCCCGCGGGCGATCTGGTGGTCGGACGTCACCCCGGCTCGCTCATCTCGGCTGCCCGGAGCGCGTTCCAGACGCGTTCGGGGGTGAACGGCAGGTCGTTGATGACCACGCCGGTGGCGTTGATGATCGCGTTGCGGATCGCCGGCGCCACGCCGTCTTTGGGGATCTCCGCAACGGCCTTCGCCCCGAACGGGCCGGTGTCCTCCATCGTCTGCACGAGGAACACCTCGGTGTGGGGCATCTCGTCGGCGCGGTAGATCTTGTAGGGGCCGAGCCGGTCGTTGAGCATGCGGCCGGACTCGTCGTAGACCATTTCCTCGCAGTGGGCGTAGCCGAGTGCCTGGACCATCCCGCCCTCGACCTGACCCGACGCGGTGAGCGGGTTGATCGCCACACCACAGTCGACGGCCATCGTCATCTTGATCACCTCGACCTGACCGGTACCGACGTCGACCTCGATCTCGACGAACTGGGCGGCGAACGGTGGCGGGCAGTCGGGCGACACGAACGACGCCGTGCCCATGATCTGCTCCTGGTCCTCCCAGTGGAGGGTGTGCAGGGCCAGTTCCTCGAGCGAGACCGAGCTGCCGTCGGGCGCCCAGGCGCGCTTGTCGCGCAGCTCGATCGTGCACGGCTCGTCGACACCGAGCATCCCCGCGGCCCGTTCCTTGAGCCGTTCGCGGACCGCCTCGGCGGCGCGCATCGCCGCAGTGCCGGAGATGTAGGTGGTGGACGACGCGTAGGCGCCGGTGTCGAAGGGTGTCACGTCGGTGTCGGAGGAGTAGACGATGATGTCCTCGAGCGGCACGCCCAACACCTCGGCGGCGATCTGGCCGAGCACCGTGTCGGCACCCGTCCCCAGGTCGGTGGCGCCGACCAGCATGTTGAACGAGCCGTCGTCGTTCAGCTTGATGCTGCAGCCGCCCATGTCGAGGAAGGGGATCGCCGTGCCGTGCATGCAGAACGCGAAGCCCAGCCCCCGCCGGATGTGGGGGCGGTCCTTCGGCGCCCGCCACTCGGGGTCGAGCCGACGGTGCCACCCGATCGACCGCTGTCCCTGGGCGACACATTCCTCGATCCCCGACGACATCACCCTGGGGTACTCGTCGAGGACGAGGTCCTCGTCGGTGGCCCGCTCGCCGATGTGGGGCGCGATGTTCAGTTCGTCGCCCAGCTTCACCCAATTCTGGCGCTTGAAGTCGAGGGGGTCGCGGCCGATGGTGTGGGCGACGTCCTCCATGTGTGCTTCGAGGGCGAACAGGGCCTGCGGCGCCCCGTACCCCCGGTAGGCGCCGGGGACCGGGATGTTGGTGTAGGCCACGTCACAGTCGAAGCGCTTGTTCGGGCAGTTGTACGAGGTGAGGCCGCGCAGGCCGCTGACCGCCTGCACGGTGTAGCCGTGGGTGCCGTAGGCGCCCGTGTTACCGACCAACCGCATGCGTTGGGCGAGCAGGGTGCCGTCGTCGTCGACGGCGGTGGTGAAGGTGATGGTCTGGGGGTGGCGGGTCCGGCTCGCCCAGAACTCCTCCTCGCGAGTGAGTTCGAGTCGCACCGGGCGGCGCGTGGCGATCGCCAGGTGGGCCACGATGTCCTCGATCAGCATCTCCTGCTTGGCCCCGAAGCCGCCGCCGATGCGCGGCTTGATGACGCGGATGTCCTTGACCTCCCGGCCGATCAGCGGGGCGAGCATGCGCCGGGTGTGGAACGGGACCTGGGTGGCGGTCCGCACGACGAGGCGTTCGTCGGAGTCGAGCCAGGCGATCGAGATGTGCGGCTCGATCGGCACCTGCTGCACCTGGTGGACGCGGAAGGTGCCCTCGACGACGTGGGGCGCCGCGGCGAGGGCGGCGCTCACGTCACCGCGCTCGGCGTGGAAGTTGTGGACGATGTTGCGTTCCCGGTCGTGGATGTCGGTCGTGTCGGCCTCGTCGTGGATCACCGGGGCGCCGGGTGCAATGGCCTCCAACTCGTCGAAGACAGCAGGGAGCACCTCGTAGGTCACGTCGATTCGCCGGATCGCCTCCTCGGCGATCTCGATCGACTCTGCGGCCACGGCAGCGACCCGATCGCCGACGTGGCGCACCTTGTCGTCGAAGCTGACCTGATCGTAGGGATGGGGGTTCGGCCACGACTGGCCGCCCGACGCGTACTTCACGCGCGGCGTGTTGCCGTGGTGCAGCACGGCGTGGACACCGGGGAGGTCCCGCGCCGCGCGGTCGTCGATGGCCACGATGCGGGCGTGGGCGTGAGGGCTGTGCAGCACCTTCGCGAACAACATTCCACGGGGCTCGATGTCATCGGTGAAGGCCGGGTTGCCCTTCGCCAGCTTCAACGCGTCGACCTTCACCTCGGGTTTGCCGACGACCGCGAGATCTGGGACGTCGACCGACGGGACGACCCGCGGCAGTGCGGGGGAGGCATCGGGGCCGGCGTCGTCCGGGTCGACCTCGACCGGGTTCGTGCCATCGGTCATCGGCGTGAGGATCAGGGGCTCGAACGGGTCGACGTCGTCACCCCGCAGCATCGCCGCGGCGCGCCGAATCGCCTCGACCGGCTTGACGTAGCCCGACTCGCGGTCGAGGACACCCGACAACATGTCGCGGATGTCGGCCTCGCTCGGGTCGGGGTCGCGTTCGAGCAGCGCCAGCGTGCCGAGGATCATGGCGCCCGCGGAGTAGCCCGACTGCAGCGCGCCGGTGACCGCGAACGCGGCCTGGATGGGGTGGAGGCCGGGACCGGTGTTCAGGGACTCGACGGTCGTGACGCAATGGCCATCAGCCTGCAGCGCGAGCACGGTGTCGGACGAGGCGAGGGCGCCGTCCAGCAGAACTGCGGCGGCGCCGGTTTCCCCGGTTGCGGATCCGTACTTCACGGAGAACATCCCGAGCCGGCGGAGGACGGTGAAGAGTGACTCGTGGGGTTGCACGTCGACGGTCGTCGGTTCGCCGTTCAACTCGATCGTGATGGAGGTCATGAGAGCTCCTCCAGCACGCGGGAGCTGAGGACCTGAGCGAGATGGCGTCGGTAGTTCGGCGATCCGCGGAAGTCGCCGGGTGGTTCGAGCCGGTCGAACCGAGTCGGGTCGACCAACTCGGGAGTCGGGGCGACACCACACAGCGCGAGCCGAATCCCTTCGGCGTGGTTGCGGGCGAGCGCGGCCACGATCGGGCGATCCGCGGGCGTCCGGCCGGTGGCAGCCATGGCGGTCGCTCCACCGGGCGCCACGGTGACACCGACGATCAGGTTGCCGCCGCGAACACCGTCGTGCAGCACCGCCTCGAGAGGCTCCTCCCGCCCGTCGGCCAGCTCGACCGACGCGTCGTGCACGAGCAGAGCGGCGAGGAGCACGCTGTCGCTCTCCGCCGCGCCGATCGTTCCGCCGACGGTGGCCAATGTGCGCGTCGCGCTCGGCTGTTCTGCGCGGGCGGTCTGTCGGATCAGATCGGGCACGGCCTCACCGTCGGCGACGGCTTGGAGTGTCGTCGTTGCTCCGAGCCGGAGCCGGCCGCTGGCCGGCTCGATCCCGTCGAGTCCGAGTGCCTGCAGGTCGACCAGCTCCACCGGCTCGGCACCGCCGTTGTGCCGGATGGTAGTGCCGCCGGCCAGGGCCATCCGGTGTGGGGCGGTGAGCAGTGTGACCGCCTCGGCGACCGACGTGGGTCGGTGGTATCCCGCCAGTTGGTGCATACGTACGCTCCTCTTCGCCCTCGCCAGAATCGTACTCGGGCGTCTCCCGCCGCTTCTCGGTGTCCGGCAGCGGCCGGGGACGTGACCGGTCAGCCGCCGAGCTTCCGGTCGGCGATGTCGGGGTAGACGCGTTGGCAGGCGTGGAGAAGTGGTTCCAGCTTCATCGCCTTGCTCTTCGAGCCCGACACCTTGAGCTTGCGGAAGAGCAGGGCCTTGCCGAGCGGAAGTGTCCCGAGCAGGAGCTCGTGCATCGAGTCGGCGCTGAGCCTGGCGGTCAAGGTCGCCTTCACACCGATCGGTTCGAAGGCGGTCACGACCGGGCGGGAACGCCCGTCGACCCAGATGTCGGCGGCTGGCTTGTCGAGCCGGAAGTTGATCACCATCTGGAGGGCGACCAGGTCGTCCATCGCGTCGTCGTCGGCGATCGAGTCGAACATCTCGGCGTAGACGTCGACGAGGGTGGCGCTGTCGGGATAGGTGCGGGCCATCCCCGCACCCTACGAAGTCGCGCCGAACCTG
>CBFCWZ010000183.1:0-7688 GCA_965601935.1 uncultured Ilumatobacteraceae bacterium | reverse complement strand
GGTGACTGGCCGTCGCCTGCCGCGTCGATGAGCTCGGTGACCCGTTTGTCGGGCTCGATCCCGCCGGTGAGCAGGACGCCGGCGACGCCGGGGTAGTTGGCGGCGCGTCGCGTGAGCGCGGCGGCGACGAGGATGTCGGGGCGGTCACCCGGCACCAGCATGACGGTTCCCTCCTCGATGTACTCGAGGGCGTTCGGGATGGTCATCGCCGCGACCTTGACGTTGTTGACCTCGCGCAGGAGGTCCTCCGCGCGGCCGGCGAACAACTCGGCGTCGAGAGCTTCGCCGAGTTGTGCGAGCGAAGGGCGCCGCAAGCCTCCTACCTCGGGGATCGTCCACACGGGCGGGGCGCCGGTGGGCCGTTCGGTGAGGGCGTCGTGGACTGCCTCGACAGCGAGGGCGTCGACACGGTTCACGATGACGCCCAGGATCTCGTGGGCGCGTGCCCGGAGCGACTGCTCGCTGACGCGGATCCGTTCGACGATCTCCGACGCTGAACGGTCGTGGCCGTTGACCACGGCGAGCACCGGCGAACCCAGGTGCCGGGCGAACTGGGCGTTGAGCGCGAACTCGAGCGGTGAGGAGGCGCCGGCGAAGTCGCTGCCCTCGACGACGACGATGTCGGAGAGAGCCTCGATGCGCTTGTATTCGCGGACCGCCCGGGCCATCCCGCGTTCGGATGCGTCGACGTCGCTGCCCAGCTGGCGGAGTTCCTCGACGGTGAAGGCGGTGCCGACGCGCTCGTCGGGGATCTCGTAGCGCGATCGGATGAGGTCGAGATCGTTGTCGGGGAGGGATTGGACGATGGGGCGGAAGAATCCGACCCGGCCCGCACGCCGCGAGAGGAGTTCCACGAGGCCGAGAGCAACCACTGACTTGCCGCTCGCCGGGCCCATCGCCGTGAGGTAGACGGAACGGCTCACCGATCTGGACAGTACCGCGTCGCCCGGTGAGCCGCGCTGGATGCGGGTGGCTCGCCGGGCAGAGGCCGGACGGTGCACAATGGCCCCACTGTGCGCGGCACGGCGTGGACATGATCGTGGAAGGCGGAGATGGCTGAGACACCTCAGGGACCGGGTTGGCGGTCTCCGTCGGCGGGTGAGCTTCCCACATCGGGTCCGGGGCAACCCCTGCCTCCGCCCGGGTCGCCTCCCGTGGCTCCGGTGGGACCGCCGTCGCAGCCGCTCGCCGAACGGGCTCCGCTCGACGCGCCGTTGTGGTCGGTCTCGCCCGGCCTCGGCGGCACGCTCCAGGGGTTCTTCTGGGCGATGTGTGGTCTGTCGATCGTTGCGATGCTGCTGGCGATCGGGAACCTCCTCGCCTTCAACGCATGGTGGGACACCCCGATCGGTTCACGCGAGGCCGACGACGCGCTGGGCGACTGGGTCCGGGCGGAGGACGCCCTGCAGGCGGTCGGGGGCGTGATGCTGACCGTCGGGATCGTGGTCTTCGTGCTCCTCGTCGTCTGGTCCGGCCAGGCGCACAAGGCCAGCCAGGTGCTGTGGGCAGGCGAGCGCTCGTGGACCTCCGGCTGGAGCGTCGGTGGATGGTTCATCCCGTTCGGCAACGCCGTGATCCCGAAGATGGTGCTCAACGAGATCGAACGCATCGCATTCGCCGCCCGTTCGGGTGGGCGGGTCGGCGAGGGCTGGCGCACCATGACCACCTCGGCCGTCGGGTGGGTCTGGTGGCTCGCCGCGATCGCCGGCTCGCTCCTCAACTTCGCCGGGAACGGGCTCGGCACCGAACCTGGTGCGTCGGCCGCCGAGGTTCGCCTGGGTTACGTGCTGAACTGCGTCGGGCTCACCGTGTTCGCCGTGGGGACCGCGGCCGGGGCGTTGTTCGTCAGGAAGCTGACGTCGCGTCTCACGGCCAACGGGCTGCGCGAACCGACCTGAGCATCGACCCGCGGGGCCATCGCCGGGGGAGCCGGGCTGCCAAGATGACGGCATGTTCGAGTTGACGACGCACACGCCGGAACTCACGCCGATCGCCGATGGGCTGGTGTTCCCCGAGGGCCCCATCGCGATGAACGACGGATCGGTTGTCCTCGTCGAGACGTTCGGCGAGCGGCTGACCCGTGTGCAGCCCGACGGCACCAAGGAGACGATCGCCGAGATCCCCGGCGGCCCCAACGGTGCCGCGATCGGGCCTGACGGTGCCCTCTACCTGTGCAACAACGGCCGGGCGTTCACCCCGCTCGACCTCGGCGGGATGCTGGTGCCGGCACCCTATGACCCGGCCAACTACATCGGAGGACGCATCCAGCGCGTCGACCTGCACACAGGCGAGGTGACCGATCTCTACACCGAGTGTGATGGCCGTCCGTTGCGGGCCCCGAACGATCTGGTGATGGACGGCCACGGCGGCTTCTGGTTCACGGACCACGGCTTACGCGACCACGGGGCCCGTACGAGCGACCTCACCGGCATCTACTGGGCGCGGTCCGACGGCAGTGAGATCCGCGAGGTCGTGTTCCCGACCGAGGGGCCGAACGGGATCGGGCTGTCGCCCGACCTCGACACGCTGTACTGGGCCGAGACCTTCAGCGGCCGGGTGTTCCGCCGACACATCGCCGACGCCGGTGTCCTCGGGGACTCTGCGGGGCCGGGTCTGGACCCCGACCTCGTCCTGCACGGGGCACCGGGTCTCCAGTACTTCGACTCGCTGGCGGTCGACGGGGACGGGTATGTCTGCGTGGCGACGATCTTGAACGGCGGGATCACCGCGATCTCGCCCGACGGTTCGAAGGTCGAACACTGGGCCACCGACGACACGATCACCACGAACATCTGTTTTGGTGGCGAAGACCTCCGCACCGCCTATGTGACGCTCTCCTCCACGGGCCGCCTCGTCTCCTTCCCGTGGCCCCGTGAGGGCCTCCGCCCCTGCCACTGCTGAGACGCCCACCGTTTGCGTTCCATTTCCGCCCGGACGCCCGAACGTTCCTGGTACGCAAACGTGGGGGTGGGTCGCCGATAGCGTCTGGGCCGTGGCGCAGCGGTTCTATCTCGAGACGCTCGGCTGCCCGAAGAACGACGTCGACTCCGACAAGCTCGTCTGGGCCCTCGAGGCCGACGGGATGGAGCCGACCTCCGAACCCGCTGCCGCCGACCTGGTGGTGGTGAACACCTGCGCGTTCATCGACGAGGCCCGGCGCGAGTCGATCGACACGATCCTCGCGCTCGACGACGCCCGGCGCGATGGCTCGCGGCTCGTCGTCACCGGCTGTATGGCCGAGCGCTACGGGGACGAACTGGCCGCCGAACTCCCCGAGGTCGACCAGGTCGCCGGCTTCGGCGTGGCATTCGGCGCTCCCGGTGCCGAGCCCGTCGCCGCGCCGGCCGCACGCACCCTGATCCCCGTGACCGCCGCGCCCCTGCCCGAGTTCGACCTCCTCAACCTGCCGCGCCCCCACTCGGAGGCCCCGTGGGCCTATGTGAAGATCGCCGAGGGATGCGACCGGAGCTGCGGGTTCTGTGCGATCCCCAGCTTCCGTGGTCCGCAGCGCAGCCGTGACATCGACTCCATCCTCACCGAGGTCGACCAGCTCGGGGCGCGCGAGATCGTCCTCGTGGCCCAGGACCTCGCCTCCTACGGGAAGGACCGGCCCGGCGACCTCGGTGCCGGGTCGATCGTCCCGCTCGTGAAGGCCGTGGGCGAGGCCGTCGACCGGGTCCGGCTGCTGTACCTGTACCCGAGCGACCTCAGCGACGAGCTCATCGACACCATATGCGCCTCGAACGTCCCGTACTTCGACCTGTCGCTGCAGCACGTGAGCAAGCCGCTCTTGCGGAGGATGCGCCGATGGGGTGACGGGCAGCGTTTCCTCGACCGCATCGCCGACATCCGTGCCCGCGAACCCGAGGCGGCATTCCGCAGCAACTTCATCGTCGGCTACCCCGGTGAGACCGAGGGGGACCACGACCAGCTGCTGTCGTTCGTGGAGGAAGCCCAACTGGACTGGTGCGGCTTCTTCGCCTACAGCCGCGAGGAAGGCACGTACGCGGCCGACCTCGACGGACAGATCGACGACGAGCTCATGAACGAGCGCCTCGCCGAACTGCGCGAGTTGCAGGACGACATCACGGCCAGTCGCAGGGACGACCTGATCGGTGTCGAGATGGAGGTGCTCGTCGACGCGCCAGGTGTCGGACGGAGCCACCGCGAGGCACCGGAGATCGACGGCGTGGTCCACGTAGGGCAAGATGAAGAGGTGGGATCGCTGACCACCGTGGTGATCGAGGGCGCTCTGGGCCCGGACCTGGTGGCTGCCGGGGCGCAGCCCGGCGAGGACGCTGAGGGCTGATGGACTCCATTGCCAGCTGGGCCAACGCCATCACGGTGTCCCGGCTCCTGCTGTCCCCCATCATGTTCCTGGCGATTCCCGAGGACGGGCTGGGCTCGTGGGGTGCCTTCATCCTCTGGTTCGTGCTGTGTTCGTCCGACGGGATCGACGGGTGGATCGCCCGCCGCCGAGGCCCGACCGCCGCCGGAGCCTTCCTCGACCCTCTGGCCGACAAGGTGCTCGTGCTGGGGGCGATGTTCACCCTCGTCGCCCACGACGTCTTCCCCCTGGTTCCGGTCCTGATCATCACCCTGCGGGAGCTGGCCATCAGCGTCTATCGCATCATCCTGGGGGGCCGCGGTATCAGCGTGCCGGCGAGCAAGCTGGCCAAGTACAAGACCGTCATCCAGCAGCTCGCCGTCGGCTTTGCCATCCTCCCCTGGACGGCAGTCGACGCCACCTGGCTGTGGCTCGGGCTGCTCTGGCTGGCAGTGGTCCTCGCGGTCTGGAGCGGTGTCCAGTACCTGGTCCACGCACGGCAGGCGGAAGCGGCCGACTCGCCCGAGCCCGCCGTTCAGTGAACGTCGAGACCCTCGCCTGCAGGCGCGCCAGTCGTTTCGGTGGGTCTGTCGGTGGAGGAGTCGAGGCGTCGGGGTCGCGAGGAGCGAGTCGGTGCCGGTGGATGTGCCGGTGGAGGAGCGGGGGCGTTGGCGTTGGGGTCGCGAGGAGCGAGTCGTGAGCGGTCGACCTGGGAACGGAGCGGCATGAACGTTGCCGTCCTCGCGGTGGGGACCGAGCTGTTGCTCGGTCAGATCATCGACTCCAATTCGGCGTGGATCGGTGGGGAACTGGCCGCTCACGGAATCGACTCCCACGTCCAGGTCAAGGTGGGCGACAACGTCGGCCGGATGGAGCGTCAACTGCGCTCGCTCCTGAGCGATGCCGACGCCGTGATCGTCTGCGGCGGGCTCGGGCCGACCCACGATGACCTCACCCGTGACGCGATCGCCGCCGTCATGGGTTCCGAACTCTCTCACGACGAGGAGGTGGCGGTTGCGATCCGCCAATTGTTCGCCGCCCGCGGGCGCCGGATGCCGGACAACAACTTGCGCCAGGCCCAGGTGCCGACCGGTGCCACGGCGATCCGCCAGACGCGGGGAACTGCCCCCGGGCTGATCTGCCCGGTACAGGTCGACGGGGTCGACAAGGTCGTGTACGCCGTGCCCGGCGTGCCGCACGAGATGAAGGACATGGTCGAACGGGCGGTCCTGCCCGATCTCCACGCCCGCAGCGGTGAGGAGGCGGTCATCGCCAGCCGTGTGATCCGGACGTGGGGCGAGAGCGAGAGCGGGCTGAACGAGCGTCTCGACGACCTGATCGAAGAGTTGGAGGACCCCGACACGCCGACGCTGGCGTTCCTCGCCAGCGGGTGGGAGGGCCTGAAGGTCCGCCTGACTGCCAAGGCGCCGACCTCGGCGGAGTGCGAGGCGCAGTTGGCGAAGTGGACTGCACGGGTGACCGAGCACCTCGGCTCGATCGTGTTCGGCTTCGACGACGACACGATGGAGTCGGTGGTGCTCGAGGAGTGCCGTCGTCGTGGTTGGAGCCTGGCCACCGCGGAATCCGTCACCGGGGGGCTGGTCGGGGCCCGTCTCACGGCGATTCCGGGGGCGAGCGACGTCTTCCGCGGGGCCATCGTCAGCTATGCCACTGACGTGAAGCAGTCGTTGCTCGGAGTCGCCGACGGCCCTGTCGTCTCCGAATCGGCCGCCCGCGAGATGGCCCACGGGGCCCGCCGGCAGCTCGGTGCCGACGTCGCCGTGTCGCTCACAGGGGTGGCGGGCCCGAGCGAGCAGGACGGCCAGCCCGTCGGCACGGTGTTCGTGGGGCTCGTCGGCCCCGGCTTCGACGAGGTGCGCCACCTACGTCTGCCCGGTCACCGTGAACAGGTCCGCCAGTTCGGCGTGATCTCCTCGCTCGACGCGCTGCGCGGGATTCTCGACCACCTCTGAGCGGAGGTCCCGCAGTACCGTCCCGTCGATGACCGAGTGGATCACCGTGCGCGATGTCGAGCTGGCGTACGAGGTGCTGGGCGAGGAGACGCCGGCTCTCATCTGGTCTCACGGCCTCACCAGCAGCCGGGCAGCCGAGGACGCGGACGGGTTCCTCGAATGGGGTCGTCTTGCCGAACATCTGCCGACGGTGAGGTACGACGCGCTCGGCCACGGCGAGTCAGGTGTACTCCCCGAGAGGGACGCCTACAGCTACGAGTCTCTGGGGCGCTTCCAGCTCGCTCTCGCCGACGCACTCGGGATCGACCGATATGTGGCCGGGGGAGCGTCGATGGGCGCGGGTACGTCGTTGCACGTGGCTGTTCAGGCTCCGCACCGGGTTGCCGGTCTCGTTCTCCTGATCCCACCGACTGCCTGGGAGACCCGTTCCGCACAGGTCGAGCTGTATCTGCAGATGGCCGACATCGTGGAAGCGAATGGTGTCGAACCACTGATCAAGGGTGCTGCAGTGGCGCCCCTGCCTGACCCGCTCGAGGGTCACGCGGACGCGGTCGATCGCGCCGCGCGCCGCCTGCGGGCCTTCGAAGCCGGCCGCCTGGCCACGGTGCTGCGCGGGGCCTCGACGGCCGACCTCCCCGCCAAGGAGGCCGTGGCGACGCTCTCGATGCCGACCCTGATCCTGGCCTGGTCCGGCGACACCGGACATCCGCTCTCGACGGTCGACGAACTCACTGCGCTGCTCCCGCACGCCGACTCGCATGTGTCGTCGACGTGGGAGGACTACCGCACCTGGACCGACCGGATCATCGACTTCCTCCACCGCCTCGACCGATCGGGGCAATAGCGTGAGGGCCGATCAGCCCTCGTAGCTCAGCTGGATAGAGCAACGGCCTTCTAATCCGTAGCGCGCAGGTTCGAATCCTGCCGAGGGCGCCTTCCGCTCGCCGCCCCGATGTTGACATCGGTGCCGCGACGGGGTTGAGTGGACTGTCGACACATGGGGGTGTGGTATGTCCTGGAACCTCGAGGGAACGTTCTACGAGAACTGCTCGTGCGACGCGATCTGTCCGTGCACGTGGTCGAACATGGCTCGCGCGGCCACCAACGAGGACTGTCGCGCCGCGCTTCTGTTCGAGATCGACAGCGGCTCGGTGAACGACGTCGACATGGCTGGGACGGCCTGCCTCATGGTCATCCAGACCCCGGCCATGATGCCCGAGGGCAACTGGACTGCGGGCCTGGTCGTCTCCGACAATGCGTCGGCCGAGCAGACCGAAGCGCTGGCAGAGGTGTTCTCTGGCGCGCTCGGTGGGCCGCCCGGCGGGTTGGCTCCTCTGATCGGGAACTTCGTCGGAGTCGAGCACCTGCCCGTCGAGGTAGCCGCCCTT
>CBFCWZ010000182.1:0-7688 GCA_965601935.1 uncultured Ilumatobacteraceae bacterium | reverse complement strand
TCGACCTTGATCGTGTCGACGTCGAAGCTCGCCGCATACCCGAAGACGATCAGGAACAGCAGCGGCAGGACCACGAGCATCGCCACGGTCCGCCTGTCCCGCCTCAGCTCACGGAACTCCTTGACGACGATGGCCCACACGCCCCGCAACCCTACGACGGGCCGTTCGGCCGGGGCGTGTTCGCTCAGGCTGCGGTGGAGTTGGCGAACTTGCGGATCGAGAGGGTGGCGAAGACCGCCGTGATCCCCACCGACCAGCCGATCGTGAGCCATGCGTCGTTGCCCACCGGCAAGCCGTTGTAGAGCGCCCGGGCCGCATCGGTGACGGTGGTGAACGGGTTGTGTTCGGCGAACGGCTGCAGCCACTCGGGCATCGTCTCGGGGGGTACGAACGCAGACGACACGAACGTCAGCGGGAACATCCAGAGAAACCCGGCCGAGTTGGCGGCCTCGGTGGACTTCACGCTGAGACCGATCAACGCCTGCACCCACGACAGCGAGTAGCTGAAGAGCAGCAGCAGCGCCGTGGCCACGAGTGCAGCACCCAGCGTCCCCTCGATGCGGAATCCGATCATGAACGCCACGATCAGCATCACGACGAACGTGAAGATGTTGCGCACGAGGTCGGAGACGGTGCGCCCCACGAGCACGGCGGAGCGTGACATCGGCAACGACCGGAGCCGATCGATGTAGCCCTTCTGCATGTCCTCGGCGAGACCGATCGACGTGAAGGTGGACCCGAACACGACGGTCTGGGCGAACACGCCCGGGATCAGGAACTGGTCGTAGTTGGCGTAGCCGGGGGTCTCGATGGCGCCGCCGAACACATACGAGAACAACAGCACGAACATGATCGGCTGGATCGCCGCGAACATGAGGAGTTCCACGTTCCGCGGCATGATCCGCAGGTGGCGGGACGCCTCCGTCCAGGAGTCGCGAGCGGCCCATACGAAGCCCGACGTGGGCTTCGGGTGAATCGGGTCTGCGGGCTGCTCGCTCCGCACGCCCGTCACGGTCGTGGTCATCGTTGGACCTCCTCGAAGTCCTCGGCCTCTTCGCGTTCGACGTGCTTGCCGGTGAGGGTCAGGAAGACGTCGTCGAGTGTGGGGCGTCGCACCTCGACATCGAGGACGTCGACCCCGGCGTCGTCGAGAGCGCGGATGGCGTTCGGCACGACCCGGTTGCCGGCATGGATCGGGGCCGTGATGTGGGTCTTCGAGTGGTCGACCTCGGGATCGCCGATGCACAGCGGTACGAGCGCGGCGATCGCACGCTCGCGGTTCTCGGGCTTGGCGATGGTGACCGAGAGCCGGTCGCCGCCGATCTGGTCCTTCAGCTCGTCGGACGTGCCCTCGGCGATGACCTTGCCGGTGTCGATCACCACGATCCGCTCGGCCAGCCGGTCGGCCTCGTCGAGGTACTGGGTGGTGAGCAGCACCGTGGTGCCGTCGTGTTCGAGTTCCTCGATGAGGTCCCACATCGCGAGACGGCTACGGGGATCGAGCCCGGTGGTGGGTTCGTCGAGGAACAGCACCGACGGGCGGGCGATGAGGCTCATCGCGATGTCGAGCCGGCGCCGCATCCCGCCCGAGTAGCCCTTGGCGACGCGGTCGGCGGCATCGACGAGATCGAAGCGCTCCAGCAGATCGCTCCCTCGCCTCTTCACCTCGGCGCGTGGCAGGTGATAGAGCCGCCCGACGAGGTCGAGGTTCTCGCGGCCGGTCAGACGCTCCTCGACCGCCGCGTACTGCCCCGTGAGCCCGATCCGCGTCCGCACCCGGTTGGGGTCGCGGGCGACGTCGATGCCGTCGATGAAGGCCTGGCCGCCGTCGAGCTTCAGCAATGTGCTCAGCAGACGCACCACCGTGGTCTTGCCGGCACCGTTCGGGCCGAGCAGGCCGTAGATGGCGCCATGTGGCACAGCGAGGTCGACACCGTCGACCGCCTTGGTCTTCCCGAAATGCTTGACGAGGCCGTTCGCCTCGATTGCCAGCCCGTCTCGGGAGGTGGGCCGATCACCGTTCGTGGACACCCCGCGAGTCTGTCGGAGGGCTGTGACATCGACAACCGCGTTCCGCCCTCCCCTCTCCACCGCTTGTGGTCCATTTCCCGTCGGACGTCCGACCGAATTCGGACCACGAACGAAGGTGATCAGCCGATGGGTTCGGCGGGAGCGGCCGGGGCCTCCTCCTCGTACGAGCCGTGGAGGCCGGCCAGGAAGGCGGCCGGGTCCTCTTCGCCCGCATCGCTCGAGTAGAACGTCATCGGCTCGTACTCGGGGGCGTCGAAACCGAACTCCCGGTACTTCATCATGCCCGTACCAGCCGGGATGAGCTTGCCGATGATGATGTTCTCCTTGAGGCCGATGAGGCTGTCGCCGCGGCCGTCGATGGCGGCCTCGGTGAGCACTCGGGTGGTCTCCTGGAAGGATGCGGCCGACAGCCACGAGTCGGTGGCCAACGACGCCTTGGTGATCCCCATCAGCTCGGGGCGGCCCTCGGCGGGACGGCTGCTGTCCTCCACCATCTGGCGGTTGGTGTCGCGGAAGCGCTTCGAGTCGACCCGCTCGCCGGGCAGGAAGCCGGTGTCGCCGGGCTCCTGCACGCCGATACGCCGCGTCATCTGACGCACGATCAGCTCGATGTGCTTGTCGTGGATCGACACACCCTGATCGCGGTAGACCCGCTGTACTTCCTCGACGAGGTAGAGCTGCGTCTCGCGGATGCCCTTGATCTCCATGATCTCCTTCGGGTCGAAGGGACCATCGGTGAGCGGCGCTCCGGCCTTGATCTCCTGGCCGTCGTCCACGATGGGACGAGCGCCGAGCGGCAGCACGACCTCGTGCTCCTCGCCGGCGTCGTCGGTGACGACCACCGGGATGCCCTTGCCCTCGTCTTCGCGGAGGTGGAGGACGCCGGTGGCCTTGGCCAGACGGGCCGAACCCTTCGGGGTGCGGGCCTCGAACAGCTCGACCACGCGGGGCAGACCGCCGGCGATGTCCTTGCCGGCCACACCACCGGTGTGGAAGGTGCGCATCGTCAGCTGGGTACCGGGCTCACCGATCGACTGGGCGGCGATGACGCCCACGGCCTCGCCGAGTTCGATCATCTTGCCGGTGGCCAGCGAACGGCCGTAGCACATGCCGCACACGCCGAGTTCGGCGTCGCAGGTGAGCACCGAACGGACCCGCAAGCGGGTGACGTCGGGGTCGTCGCGCAGCGCCTCCATCTCGTCGTCACCGACGATGGTGTTGGCCGGCACCACGGAGCCGTCGGCCAGCGTGACATCGCTGAGCAGCGCCCGGCCGTAGAGCTTCGTCTCGAGGTACGAGCGACGGTTGGGGGTGTCGGGCTCGACGTTCTCGACCCAGATGCCGAGGCTCGTGCCGCAGTCCTCTTCGCGCACGATGAGTTCCTGGGCGACGTCGACGAGACGACGGGTCAGGTAGCCGGAGTCGGCGGTACGGAGGGCGGTGTCGACGAGGCCCTTGCGGGCACCCGGCGTGGCGATGAAGTACTCGAGCGTCTCGAGACCCTCACGGAAGTTCGACTTGATGGGACGCGGGATCATGTCACCACGGGGGTTGGCAACCAGGCCGCGCATGCCGGCGATCTGGCGCATCTGGGTCATGTTCCCTCGGGCACCGGAGCCGACCATCATGTCGATGGGGTTGAACTGCTGGGCCTTGAACTCACGCTCCATCGCGTTCTGCACGTCGGCGGTGGCGTCGGTCCAGATACGGACCTCCTGCTGGCGGCGCTCGCCGTCGGTGATGATGCCCCGACGGAACTGGTTCTCGACCTTCTCGGCCTGGGCCTCGTAGTCGTCGAGCAGGGCCCGCTTCTCACCCGGGGTGCGCACGTCGTCGATCGAGACGGTGAGACCCGACTGGGAAGCGAAGCGGTAACAGACGTTCTTGACGTTGTCGAGCGCCTTGGCCACCGTGGCCTTGTCGTAGTTGTCGGAGAGGCGCTCCACGATGACGCCCATCTCCTTCTTCTTCACGATGTCGGTGACGTGGCCGAACCGCTCGGCGTAGTCGTCGGGCAGTGCATCCTCGAAGAGCGCGCGACCCGGCGTGGTGTCGATGGACTCGACCTGATCTCCGCGGGGGACCCGCATCGTGATCCCGGCATGCAGGTCGAGGCTGCCCTCGTCGTAGGCCCGCATGACCTCCCACAGGTGGCGGAACACGCGGCCCTCGCCCTTGGCACCCTCGATCTTCTCGGTGAGGTAGTAGCCACCGATGACCATGTCCTGCGTGGGCGTGACGATCGGACGACCGGACGCCGGCGACAAGATGTTGTTGGCCGACAGCATGAGCACGCGGGCCTCGGCCTGGGCCTCGGCGGACAGCGGCACGTGGATCGCCATCTGGTCGCCGTCGAAGTCGGCGTTGAACGCGGTGCACACGAGCGGGTGGATCTGGAGCGCCTTGCCCTCGACCAGCACCGGCTCGAAGGCCTGGATGCCGAGACGGTGCAGGGTGGGCGCCCGGTTGAGGAGCACCGGATGCTCCTTGATGACGTCCTCCAGCACGTCCCACACCTGGGGACGACGGCGCTCGACCATCCGCTTGGCGGTCTTGATGTTCTGGGCCAGCTCGAGGTCGACCAAGCGCTTCATGACGAACGGCTTGAACAGCTCGAGCGCCATCAGCTTCGGCAGACCGCACTGGTGCAGCTGCAGCGTGGGGCCGGCCACGATGACCGAACGGCCCGAGTAGTCGACGCGCTTGCCGAGCAGGTTCTGCCGGAACCGGCCCTGCTTGCCCTTGAGCATGTCGGACAGCGACTTCAGCGGACGGTTGCCCGGCCCGGTGACCGGGCGACCGCGACGGCCGTTGTCGAACAGGGCGTCGACGGCCTCCTGGAGCATCCGCTTCTCGTTGTTGACGATGATCTCGGGGGCACCGAGGTTGAGCAGACGCTCGAGACGGTTGTTCCGGTTGATCACGCGGCGGTACAGGTCGTTCAGGTCCGAGGTGGCGAACCGGCCACCGTCGAGCTGGACCATGGGACGCAGTTCCGGCGGGATCACCGGCACGGAGTCGAGGATCATCGCCTTCGGGTCGTTGATACGGCGGCCGTTCTCGTCACGACGATTGAACGAGGCGACGATCTTCAGACGCTTGATGGCCTTCTGCTTGCGCTGGGCGCTGAGCGGCTTGCGGCCCGAGTCGCCCGGGTCGATGGCCTCGCGCAGCTTGATCTCTTCTTCGTCGAAATCGATGCGGTCGATGAGCGACTTGATGGCTTCGGCGCCGGTGCCGCCCTCGAAGTACTCGCCGTACTTGTCGCGCATCTCGCGCCACAACAGTTCGTCTTCGATGATCTTGCGCGGGTGCAGGTCCTTGAACTCGTCCCAGGTGCGGGCGACGAGATCGAGCTCGATGTCGTAGCGCTCGCGGATCGCCTCGATGTCCTTGTCGGACTCGCGCTGGAGCTTCTTCAGGTCGGCCGCCTTGGCGCCTTCCTTCTCGGCCGCGGCGGCGTCCTCCTCGAGCTGCTTGAAGCGCTCGTCGAGCTCGAGTTCGAGATCCTTCTGGATGGCGTCGCGCTCTTCCAGGTACTCGTTCTCGAGGTTCTGCAGCGCCTCGTGACGGCCCTCGTCGTCGACCCAGCTCACGAGGTGGGCGGCGAAGTAGATGACCTTCTCGAGCTGCTTGGCCTTCAGCTCCTCCTTCGGCTCGATGCCGGCGAGGAGGTAGGCGAGCCACGAACGGGTACCACGGAGGTACCAGATGTGCACGGCCGGGGCGGCCAGTTCGATGTGGCCCATCCGGTCGCGGCGGACCTTCGACCGGGTCACCTCGACGCCGCAGCGCTCACAGATGATGCCCTTGAAGCGCACCCGCTTGTACTTGCCGCAGTAGCACTCCCAGTCGCGAGTGGGTCCGAAGATCTTCTCGCAGAAGAGACCGTCCTTCTCCGGACGCAGGGTCCGGTAGTTGATGGTCTCGGGCTTCTTCACTTCACCGTGCGACCAGGTGCGGATCTGGTCGGCGGTGGCCAGCCCGATCTTGAGCTGGTCGAACATGTTGACGTCGAGCATGTGTGCTGGTCCTGTCCCGTGTCTTCCGTGTCGTTCGTTCGTTGCAGTCGTTCGTGGTTGGTCTGGCTCAGGCGGCGAGGGGGGCGCCGGCGACGAGCCGCAGGGAGGGAGCGGCCACAGCGCAGCGGAGGCCGGTCCCTCCCATCAGGAGTAGTTGCCGGCGCGCTCGGCCCGCTCGCGTTCACGGCGGGCGTCGTCCTCGTCGGTGCCCCGCTCGGGACGGGAGATGTCGATGCCGAGTTCCTCGGCGGCGCGGAAGACCTCGTCATCGAGGTCGCGCATCTCGATCTCCTGGCCGTCCTCGGTGAGGACCTCGACGTTGATGCAGAGGGCCTGCATCTCCTTCATGAGGACCTTGAAGCTCTCGGGCACCCCCGGCTCGGGGATGTTGTCACCCTTCACGATGGCCTCGTACACCCGGACACGGCCGAGCACGTCGTCGGACTTGATCGTGAGGAGCTCCTGCAGGCAGTAGGCGGAGCCGTAGGCCTCGAGTGCCCACACCTCCATCTCGCCGAAGCGCTGACCACCGAATTGGGCCTTCCCACCGAGCGGCTGCTGGGTGATCATCGAGTACGGGCCGGTCGAGCGGGCGTGGATCTTGTCGTCGACGAGGTGAGCCAGCTTGAGGATGTACATGTACCCACAGGTGATGGGATTGTCGTACGGCTCGCCGGTGCGGCCGTTGAACAAGGTCAGCTTGCCGTTCTCGCCCACGAGCGTGTCGCCGTCGGCGGACTGGCCGTTGATGTTGCCGAGGATGTCCTGGATGGTCGGGTGCGTGAGCGACTTCTCCTTCTCGTCCCAGTTCGCACCGTCGAACACCGGCGTCGCCACGAACGTGGCGGGCTTGGTGTTGGGGCGCGTCTTGGTCTCGGTGCCGCTCACCGGATCGTCGCCGATCTGGGAACCGTCGGGGTTGGTCCAGCCCCAGCGGGCGCAGTACCCGAGATGGGCCTCGAGCACCTGGCCGACGTTCATGCGGCTCGGCACGCCGAGCGGGTTCAAGATGATGTCGACCGGCTGGCCGTCGGCGGTGAAGGGCATGTCCTCGATCGGGAGGATCTTGGAGATGACGCCCTTGTTGCCGTGGCGGCCGGCCAGCTTGTCGCCCACGCTGATCTTGCGCTTCTGGGCCACGTAGACCCGGACCAGCTGGTTGACCCCAGGGGGCAACTCGTCGCCGTCGTCACGGTTGAACACCTTGACGTCGATGACCTTGCCGACCTCGCCGTGAGGAACCTTGAGGCTGGTGTCACGCACCTCGCGGGCCTTCTCACCGAAGATGGCGCGCAGCAGGCGCTCTTCCGGGGTGAGCTCGGTCTCGCCCTTCGGCGTGACCTTGCCGACCAGCACGTCACCGGGTCCGACCTCGGCGCCGATGCGGATGATCCCGCGATCGTCGAGGTCGGCGAGGATGTCGTCGGAGAGGTTCGGGATGTCCCGGGAGATCTCTTCCGGGCCGAGCTTCGTGTCGCGGGCATCGACTTCGTGCTCCTTGATGTGGATCGACGTGAGCACGTCGTCCTTCACCAGGCGCTCGGAGAGGATGATCGCGTCCTCGAAGTTGTAGCCCTCCCACGGCATGAACGCCACGAGGAGGTTCTTGCCCAGGGCGAGCTCGCCCTCGTCGGT
>CBFCWZ010000181.1:0-7694 GCA_965601935.1 uncultured Ilumatobacteraceae bacterium | reverse complement strand
GCATGTCGACGATGAACGTGTCGCTCCCCGATGAACTCAAGTCGTTCGTCGACGAACGCGTCGGCCACGGCGGATTCGGGTCGACCAGCGAGTACGTCCGTGATCTGATCCGTCGCGACCAGGACCGCGAACGACTCCGCAAGCTCCTGCTCGATGGGGCCGCCTCGCCGCCGGGCCCGATCGCGGACGACTCGTACTTCGAGTCGTCGCGCGCACGCGTCCGGTCCGGCGACTGAGCCGGCGGTGGCCACGACCGTCAGGCTCCGCCAACTCGCAGCGGCCGACCTCGACGACGCAAGCGACTACTACCGCCACGAGACTGGCGAGCAGACAGCGCTCGACTTCATTGACGCCGTCGAGCGCGGCATGAATCGACTCAGCCGCAGTCCTCTCGTGAGCTCTCTCCAGTTCGCCTACGAACTGGCCATCCCCGACCTGCGAGCGTGGCCACTACAACGCTTCCCGTACGTCGTGTTCTACGTCGTCACCGACCACGAGATCGACGTCTGGAGAATCCTCCACACTCGCCGCGACCTTCCAGCAACGCTCGAGCCGCCGGAGACATAGATCCCGACCTTGTCGATACCGAGCGCCGTCCGGGTGGGAACACGCAGCCAGTGGTGCCGAAACTGAACGGGTCCTGTCGGCGGGAGCACGGAGCGATATGAGCGTCCCCGATCGGGTGTGCTGGGTGTTCGGTGTGAGCGGCCACGCAAACTGCCGGGGTCATGAGCATGATTGCGCCTGCCTGTCGGATCTCGATCGGAGACATCAGGCCGTGACCTCCTGAATCCGGTCCCACATCTCAAGACGCTCGACGTCACCCACCATCGATCGCCACCACACGAGTGCCTCGATGTCGCCACCGACGATCACCTCGTCCGACCGGTTGGCGTCGCGCAGCTCCTGGAGGTTGATCGAGCGGTCCTTGTGGATCCGCTCGACCGTCGCGTAGTCCAAACTCCAGGCTGAGGTCGGCGTCGGCGCTGTGGTCCGGTTCGAAGAATGCGTGGAGTTCGTTGTCGCTGTGGTACCGGAAGACGCCACCGTCCAGGAGCTCGACGTCGGTCATGGTGAAGTTCGCCCTCAGTGGCGCTTCGGCACCTCGGCTGGCGCCGGAAATCCCTTGACGGCAGGCCAGTATGCGCGCGAGCGGACAACTCCTTTGCTCGATCCGTGCCGCACGCGAGTGGTGCCGGATGGGTTCGGAGCGCGTGGTTGTAGAGCGCCTGAGCCGCTCGACGGCGACGGATGTGCGCAGGTGCTCGCGGGCAGTGATTGGCCGCGACTCTTTGGACTACCCCAAGACCGCGGCCGACCTCACGCCGACGCCGGACGCTGGATTGGGCTCGCCAGCATCAGTCCCGAGGCTTGCGACCCTTTGATCCCAGCAGCGTGGGTGCGCTCGAGCCGCAGGTCGCGCCGGGGACGTTTTCGGGTGTCACCACCAGGAGGCCGTCGTACACGTTGTCCGCAATGGCTGCGTCGGTCACGAAGGATTCACCGATCCGACAGCCGTACTTGCCGAACAACTCTTGGTGGCACGGGAACGCGTTGCCCTCGGTGACGGCGGGATCGAGGACCTCGAGGCCCCAGGTGTCCGTGGCGATGAGCGCCACGCCACGTTCGGCCAGATAGCGCGCCTCCGCCAGGTAGATGCCGGGCTCCTGGGTCAGGTACCGCGCGGGATCGTCCTTCACCAGGTGGGTCCACCCGGTGTGGAAGATCGGGACGTCGCCGGGCCCGATCGACCGGTTCACCCGCTGACGGAACAGTGCGTTGTCGATGTCCTCGATGGTGATGCGGTAGTTGTCGCGCAGCACCGGTTGACCGTTCGGGGCCACGAAGAAGTCGCCGGTCGTACCTGCCGCCACCTTCATGCCGACGATGTCGAGCACCACACCACGGGTGGCGATCGGGCCCATCGTCTCGTTGCCCAGTGCAGTGAGCCCGGTCGGCGCGGCGAGGTCGTCGGCCTGATGGCCGTTGTAGAACATCGGTCCGGTGCCGACGTGCCCAAGACCGTCGATCTGCGTGCCGATCTGGAACGTGAAGTTCTCAGCGAAGCGCTCTTCGAAGCCGGTGACGAGGTTGGGGCCGAGCGGGTCGGTACCTGACTGGATTCCGCCGCCGGCGGCGAAGTCGGACCCTGCATCGAACCCGAACGCAAGAAGGAACATGTCGTGGACGCGAGGCGGCGCGGCGGGGAACGCAGGGAAGCCGTTGAACATCTCCTCGCCCAACTGGTACGCCTCGACACGGCCGGCCATCGTGCGCGAGATCGCCTCTGCTGTGCGTTTGGGCGTGATCTCGTTGAACGTTCCCCTTTGATCCTCCGGGCCGTACTTGCTCGGCACCCATGCCCCGTTGATGACGGCGTCGACATCGAACATCTCGTCGTTGAAGTGCCCGTCGGCCTGCACAACATCACCCGATGCAAGGTCGAAAGCAGTTGCACCGGCTGCAGCGATCGCTGCGCCCGCCCCAAGCTTCAACGCATCCCGTCGCGTCATTCCCCCCGCCATACGATCGAGGTGGAACTCTGCATGGTCGAATCTCATATTCGTCTCCGTTCGTTGAAATGCGCGGACCATCAAGGGTCACGACCGCCGGGAAGACCCCCATCTCCGCCAACGGAATGACCTTACACGCGATCGAGAGTGGGGCCGCCCTAACCCTTTGGCGGGAGCGTTCTCGACGTCGACTCTGACCACGGCGCCGATCCGGCGCCGCTTCGTGCGCCGCGCCCGCTACTCCAGAACCTTGAGGCCGGGCACACCGACGGAGACGCCGTCGGTGGTCACCAATGGAGCCTCGATGTGCGGCGCAGTCGATGCGATCCAAAGATCGTGCGAGTGCGCCGGGTCGGCGAGTGGGTGGGCGACGACACGGCATGAAGCGCGGAGCTCCGCCACGGCGGTGATCAACGCGTCGCTCACGGGAACCACGGTCGTGGCATCGACGGCCTGCTCGAGACGACGGCGCGATTCATCGCACCGGCCCATCTGCGTGCTGCTCTTGGGCCGTTGGGGGGCACCCGATCTCGGCGGCATCCGATGGGCGGATCGACAGTTCTGAAGGTTGTCGAAGCGCGACGCCGTGAGTCCCGAGCCGTCTCAGATGAGATCAGGCTCCCGGTCTGGGATCGATTCGAGCAGGCGTCGGCGTGCGAGACGAGGGTGTGGAACGCGCACAACTAGCGTTCGAGCGTGCTGGAAGGGACTTCATGGTCATCATTACCGCGACGTTGTCGTTCGAAACCGAGTCAGACCGAGACAACGCGGTCGCGCTGACCACTTCGGTCCAGAAGGCGACGCGTGACGACGAGCCGGGGTGTCGTGCCGACTGCTTCGGCGCCGACCCCGCGGAGCCCACCCACGTGCAGGTGTACGAATTGTGGACCGATCCGGAGAAGCTGGCCGAGCACTTCGTGCATCCCAACTCCGCCAAGATGGTCGACTTCTACTGAACCATCACCGCCCTCGACATCCACTGTTCGTACATGGCGTCACCAACGACGGGCGCAGGCCGGCCGCCGACGATCGTCTCCGTCGCTTCGGCCTCGATCTCATCGTGGGCTACACGTACGAGGAGACGCTCGCCGTCGCGGCGCTCGTGCTCGGCGGAGTGTTCGACCGGCACCCGACGCTCGACGTGTGCATCTCACACGGTGGGGCACCCGCTCGACGACAGCTCGACCGTCATCACAGCGTCGTTCCGGGCTGAATCCCGTGCGGCGCGCACGACGTGGGCCCGAGGGGCTATTCGGCTGTGCGCTCCCGGGCGGCACGTCGTGACCAGATTTCGGCGCCGAGGACGGTGGCTGCGAGTGCGAGGGTGATGTAGGTGATTCCTGCTGTGTCGAGGGTGACGAGGCCGAGCAGGCTGCGTAGGGGAGGGAGCGTGATGGTGAGGATCTGGAGGGTGATGCTGGCGACGATGATGGTGTTGAGGACTCGGTTCGGGGTCGGGGTGGTGTGGATGCGTCGTGCCGGGTAGGCGAACGCGAGTTGGGCGAGTGACTCGTACAGGAACACGGCGGTCATGGTGGCCGCCGCGGTGTAGCCGAGGGCCGGGAATGCGAAGAACAGCGTCAGGCCGAGGCTGGCCTTGAGGGTCCCGGTGGTGACGATGAAGCGGATCCCGCCCCGGGACAGCAGGGGCGCCGTCGGTGAGCGGGGCGGCTGGTTCATCACGCCTCGGTTGCGGTCGAGGCCGAGTGCGAGGGCCGGTGGGCCGTCGGCGATGATGTTGATCCAGAGGAGCTGGACGGCGAGGAGGGGGACGAGCAGGTTCCCCGATTCGTCACGGAGCCCGAAGGCGGCGGCACCCGTGACACCCAATGCGATGAGGAGGACGAGGGCGACGTTCGTGGAGAACAGGAAGCGGATGAACTTGAGGATGTTGGCGTAGATGCCGCGGCCTTCCTCCACCGCAGCTGCGATGGTGGCGAAGTTGTCGTCGAGGAGCACGAGGTCGGCCACCTCTCGGCTGACATCGCTGCCGCGTTGGCCCATGGCGACGCCGACGTCGGCGCGTTTGAGAGCAGGGGCGTCGTTGACACCATCGCCGGTCATCGCGACGATCTCGCCGTTCGCTCTGAGGGCATCGACGAGAGCGAGCTTGTGCTCGGGGCCGACCCGTGCGAAGACCCCGACATCGCCGACCTGGTCCTGCAGTGCTTCGGCGTCGAGGCCGTCCAGTTGGTCGCCGGTCATCACCCGGTCTGCGTCGATCCCGATGGTGGCGGCGATGGCGCGGGCGGTGCTGGGGTGGTCACCGGTGATCATGGTGACCCGGATCCCCGCTTGCTGGCAGGCGGCGATGGCGGCGGGGACCTCTGGGCGGGGCGGGTCCCAGAGGGCGACGGTGCCGAGCCAGGTGACGTCTCGGTCCGTCTCGCCGTCGGCCCATGCGAGTCCGAGCATCCGGTTGCCGTCGGCGGCGGCGCAATCGATCCGCTCGGACCAGGCGGCTCGTTCTTCGGGGGCGAGCCGGCTCATCGCCAGCAGGACTTCCGGTGCTCCTTTCAGGTAGGACACCGGCCCGTGGGTGTCGAGCACCGTGACCCGCATGTACTTCCACTCCGAGTCGAAGGGGCGCTCGGAGATCCGCTTGTGACTGGCTCGAACTGCGACGGCGTCCACCCCATGGCGGGCGGCGTGGGTGTAGAGCCCGACCTCGAGGGGATCGCCGGAGCCGCCGTCTGGCTCGGCCTCGGCGGCCAACACCATCGCGAGAAGCGCCCGTTGCTCGTCGAGGACGTCGACCGCCCGGACCGTCATCGTGTTCTCGGTGAGGGTTCCGGTCTTGTCGGTGGCGACCACGGTCACCGATCCGAGTGCCTCCACGGCTGACAGCCGGCGAACGACTGCCTGCCGCGACGCCATTCGTTCGGTGCCGAGGGCCAACGTCAACGTCAGCACCGCCGGGAGGCCTTCGGGGACGGCCGCGACCGCCACCGCCACTGCGAACAGCAGGGCCTCGTCGATGCGGTCGATGCCCTCGATGCCGACGCCGGCGACCATCAGCACCACCGCCAGGGCCGCGATCCAGCGGGCGATGCGGTGGCCGAACTGGGTGAGGCGACGCTCGAGCGGTGTCGCTTCGGCCTCGACTCCCGAGAGCATGCCGGCGATGCGACCCATCGCAGACGCCGATCCGGTTCGAGTGATGACCATCCAGGCCAGACCGCGAACCGCCAACGTGCCCGAGAAGATCTCCTCGCCAACGGCACGGTCGACCGGCACCGACTCACCGGTGAGCATCGACTCATCGACCATCAAGCCCTGTTCACCGGTCAGATCACCGTCGGCTGGGATCCGATCTCCGGCCTCGACTCGCACGACGTCGCCCGGAACGAGACCGGCGGCGGGGATCTCGGTGAGGGCTCCGTCCCGACGCACCCACACGCGCGGTGCCGCCAGTTCCTTGAGCCGGGCCAGTGCGTCCTCGGCCCGGTACTCCTGCCACACGCCCATGATCGTGTTGAACGCGAGGATCACCAGGATGGCGATCGACTCGAACGGCCAGCCGTGGGCCCCTTCGATGATCCAGATCGCAATGTCGAACGCCAGGGCGAACAGCAAGATGTAGATGATCGGGCTCTGCAACTGTCGTCCGACGCGCACCCACCACGGCGTGGGCGTGGCTTCCGGCAACCGATTCGGACCGTAGTGCTCCGAACGAGCCTGGGCCTCGGCGCTCGTCAACCCTTCCCTTGCTGCAGCGGCCGCCGTCGCGCCCGGCGTCGCCCTGGAATCCTCGGTCGTCATTGCCGGCCCCTCGCCTTCGTCCTGGTCGGCTTGACCGAGGTCAAGAAGCCCTCCGGTTTGACGACGAGAACCGAGCAGTGCACCGACTGCAGGATCTTCTCTGCGGTGTTCCCGGCGATCCAGCCGCTGATTCCGGTCCTCGCCACCGTGCCCATGACGATCAACCCCGCGCCGAGACGGCGGGCCAGCTTCGGCAAGACGTCTCCGGGACGGCCGGCCACTAGGTGCACCTCGGCTCCGGCCTCGACCACATGGTGTCGCTCGAGCAGGGCCTCGAGCTGCTCCCGACGCACCCCCTCGGCCATCTCCGCCTGAACGTCCGCGACCTTGCCTGGCAGGTGACCATTCGGGGACGACCGCAACGTCGAATCACAGGCGTGGCCCACGTGCAGCTCCCCGCCTTCACGATGCGCGACGGAGCTTGCGAGCCGCAGCACGGTGTCGTTCAGGCCATCCCTTCGCGGATCGTCCGGGTCAGGGTCGATCAGCGCCAGGATGCAGCGCGTGCCGGCCCGTGGCGGGCGCATCACCCACACCGGCACAGGGCACTCCCGTAGCAGATCCATGACACCGCTCGGGAGACCCGGCAGCATCGAGTTCTCGACCGTCCGGCCACCCACGATCACCAGATCGTTGTCGTGCTCCAGGACGTGCCGGATCACCTCGACGAACGGCTCACCGACGACCACCTTGACCTCGGTGCCGTCACCGGCTCGGGTGTTCTCCGCGAGCCTGCGCAGCGCTTCGGATCGACGGTTCCGGGATTCGGATCGAACGTCGAAGGCGTGGTGCCCCACTGTCGTGAACCTCCGCATCCGAGCCGCGGGTGCCGTGACATCGAGCACTGTCAACCGGGCACGGTTCGTCTCCGCCAGCTTGACCGCAGCGCGCAGCACCATCGGTTCGAGGTGCCCGGGTGATGCGGCCACCAGGATGTTCTCGAAGTGGTTCATCGCACCGTCCTTCCCACCAGCCGGCCATCCGGCGGCCCCGAGGCGGCACAGGCCGCGCAGGTCTCGGCGGCCGGCAACGCGTCGAGCCGCTCGTCTGCGATGTCCGAGCCACACACCCGACAACGGCCGTAGTCGCCCGCCCCGATCCGGGCGAGTGCTGCGAGGACCTCGGCCAGGCGTGTCTCGATCACATCGGCCTGGAGCATGGCCTCGTCATCCGTGACGTCGTGAGTCTGAGACGCGGCATGCTCGATCACCGTCGACCGCAGACGCCCGAGCAGATCCTGCAGCCGATCGCGTTCGTCGATCAGCCGAGTCGTCGTCGATTCTGCGGAGCGCCGCCACATCGGGCGAGAAGATGGGGGGACCATTCCAGGCTCCTGTTCCTTCGTCGGGTCAAACGACCGATTGCGAAGGTCTCTCCCACCCAGAGGCCAGCGTGCCGGGCCGATCGGCCGTGATGACG
>CBFCWZ010000180.1:0-7740 GCA_965601935.1 uncultured Ilumatobacteraceae bacterium | reverse complement strand
CGCTGCTCGGAGCTCGAGCCGCCGGGCTTGATCCACAGCTCGGTGGCGAAGTCGCCGGGAATCTTGAGCCGATCGAGCGGGCCGGCGTCGAGGTCGGTGGTGGCGGCGACCGGACCGCCGAGCCGTCCCGACACCGTGAGGGGCGGGCGCGTCCATCCCGTGAAGTTCCCCTGTTGGCTCAGGCCGGCGACGCCCGGCTGGACCAGCGCCTCGGCACCGTTGTCGGCCATGACGAGGGCGAACGCCTGCACGACCTCGCTCCGGTAGGGGACCGACGAGGGCAGCGGGCCGTCCTGGAGGTAGTCGTAGGTGAGTGGGGGAGGGCCGTCCGCCGGGTCGGGCTCCTCGCCCGGGGGCCCGGCCTCGCCACTGAGCACGGCGATGAAGTCGGTCACGGAGGCCGGCAGGTTCTCCCAGACCTCCCCGAAGCCGTCACGGTGGGGGTGGGAGACGGTGAGGCGGACCGTCGTGTCGCCCGCCTGCTCGACCTCCACGACGGCCCGGTTCATGATCGGACCCGGTTCGCGGGCCTGGAGGGTCAGCGCACCCTGCCGCTCGCTCTGGCCGCCGGTCGCCACCCACGGCACGGCGAACTGGGCGCGGGTCGTCGTCGTGTCGTAGGCGAGGAAACCGGCCGTGCCCGAGTCGGCATCGCGACCGTCGTCGCCCGTCGGGTCGGCGGCGACGTAGAGGCGGACCACGCCGTCGGCGCCGAGGAAGAGGTTGGGGTCGGCGACGGCGTCCCAGTCGGGGATGGTGACGACTCCCATCCCGGTGCTCATCCCTGCGATGTGGGCCTCGAACTCGGCCTTGTCGGCCGGGAACAGTGGCGCGGTCTGGTTGACCTCGTCGACACCCTTCTCGAGGTCGTAGCCGTCCGGGTCTTCTGCGTTGACGCGGTCGAAGGTCCAGTACCCGAGGACGTCGTCGCTCGCCTGCGCCGTCTCGTCGAGTTCGGCGTAGATCGTGTCGAGACTGGGCATCACCACAGCCTGCGTGAGCACCAGCTGGTCGAAGCGGAACTCGACCCAGCCGGGCTCTTCGGGTGTCGTCGAGACGGGCGAGGGTGGACCTCCGATGACGACGTCGCCGGAGACGTCGCCTGGCTCGGCGGACTCGATCGTGAGTCGGTCGGCCTCGACGCCGTCGATGGCGAGGATCAGATCCGGACCGTCCTGGACGAGCGCGATGTGGTGCCAGGTGAACGAGCCCGGCGCCATCGCTTCGACACGGAAGACACGGCTCGAACCCGCCGCACCCAGCACCCGGATCCCAGCAATGCGGTTGGCCCGCCATTCGATCGCCCAGCCGGGCGCTGCGGTCGAGTCCGCTCCTGCGGGCTGGCGGGCGGCGTCGGTCCACGCGCCGTCGGCCAGGCCGGGCTCCCACCCGCGGCAGACGATCGAGCCGTTGCCCTGGTCGTGACGGACCCATGCTTGCGCGGTGAACGTGTCGCCCTCTTGGTCGGCGCCGTCGGTGAGGCGCACGCGGTCGTCGAGGCTGTTGAACCGCAGCGCCGAGCGGGCGAAGTCGACGTCGGAGACGTCCAACGATTCCGGGACGTCGGCGGCACCCAACTCGTCGAGCCCGAAGTCGACCACCACGAGCCGCTCCTGCTCCGGGTCGGTCTGATCCGTGCCGGGGTCGTCGGGATCGGCCACCGTGACGGGGTCGGGTGCCGGGTCAGGTGCTGGGTCGCCGGACGGACCGGGGTCGACCGGAGCGGTTTCGGGCGGCGCGAGGCGCATCGCCAGCATCACCCGCTGCCCGCTCAATGCACGTCCCTCTTCTTCGGTGCTGCCGACGTCACCTGTCGAACCGACCGGTGTGCTCTGCTCCTGGAGGCGGAACGTGGTCGATGACGGTTGCCCCTCCATCGCCAGCACTCCGAGATCCGGATGTCGGAGGGTGACCATGCGGTCGGCGCGGAGGCGGAACCGATCGTCGGGGTCGTCGTTGAGACGGTTGAACTTCTCGATCTCGTCGAGATCGGCCCATCCGTCGTCGTCGCGCAGGATCGAGTAGCAGGCGATGGCGGGTTCGCTGCCGTCGTCGGTGGGCTTCTCGTCCTTGCAGAAGAACTGCCAGCGCATCCGGCCGGGCAGGTTCGAGGGCGTGAGGGTGACCGTGAAGGCACCGTCGAGGGGTCGGAGCATCGACCACTCCATGGTCGGCTCACCGAAGGCGATGTTGCCGAGGTCCCGGGTGCCCTGGCTGTCGGTGTCGCCGAGCGGTGACTCGCGGACGGCGCTGCGGCGGTAGCGGGCCTCCCGCATCGGCACCAGCTGCGGGACGGTGATCTCTTGGCCCTTGGCCCCACGGTTGGTGCCCGCGTCCGGGCTCGGCATCCGCACGAGGCGGTAGCGGGTGGCGTAGACGCGCATCGCGTCGTCCCTCGGCTCGTCGTCGAGGGCGGTCAGGTCGAGCGCCCGGAACAGGTAGACATGATCGCCGTCGTCGATGACCTTCCACCCACCCTGCACGGTCGCGTAGCGGTGGTCGACCGTCGTCATGACGTCGAAGATGCTCAACCCGATGGCCCGCAGCTCCTCCGGCCACGGGACCTCGTACCATCGCGTCCAGCGCGTGGCGTCCTCCCACGACGTCTCCAGCTCCTGGTCGGCGGTCTGCTGCAGGTCGAGGACGCGGTACCAGAGGCGGCGTTGCTCCGGAGTCTCCGACCACTCCTCACCGAAGGCCACGACGACGCCGTCGTGGCTGACGGAATCGACCCGCGTGAACTCGCGAGGCTGCTCGATGGGTGCTGGTCCGGGCATCGGGTACCTCCCGGCGACCGACGTGAACGCCCGCTCCCTCGCTGATCGGTACCAGAGCCGTCAGGCCGATCGACGCGGTTGCGGCTCGATCAGTCCGACGCGATGTAGAAGACGATCTTGGTGTCCAACGTCTGTCGAGTGCTCCCCACGATGGGTTCGAGGTCGTAGCTCAGTCTGACGAGGTAGTTCTTGGTGCCCGGCGACGCCGACTGTCGGTTGAGCTGCGGGCTGCTGAAGAGACCGGACTTGACGTTGATGATCGTCTGCACCGCAACGCCGGGGAAGACCTCGGGCGGGTCGCCCGGGCGGGTGTGGTCGAAGAGGACGATCGGTCCGGAGTTGGTGTCGTTGATCGAGATGTTCTCGTTCGGACTCGTCTCGTCGACCTCGAGGACGGCCTTGAACTTGGTCGCCTTCCAGTCCCAGTCGCCTTCGCTGGACATCTCGATGGACAGCAGGACCTGTGCCTCACGGTCGTCGACGTCGATCTCCTTGTCGGAGCGATCTGCCGGACTGCCGATCAGTCGGGTCTGGACGCGCCACAAGCCGTCGGCACCCTCCCACCCGACGGTGTTGTACTGATGCGTGTCGGCGACGAGGTCGATCGTCGGGGTGTGGCCGGTGGTGGCGGGCGGCGGAGTGGGAGCAGCCGGATCGGGGTTGGTCATCTTCGTTCCTCTCAGTCCCGCGCCACGACGAGCTGCATCGTGGCGTCGCGCTCGATGAATTCGGTCCCCGCGGGGTTGGCCGGGGCGAGGTCGAAGGTCACCTTGGCATCGAGCTCGTGACGGCCGGGTGCCGCCGACGGCGTCTCGGTGCTGACGGGCGTCTTGGAGAACGCCCCCGTGCGGATGGTGATCATCCCGGTCCAGGTGGCGCCGGGTCGCAGCGTCACGTTGTCCGACTTCTTGACGAAGTTGTACGGACCCTTCTCCACACCGCCGATGGTGATCGCCGGGTCGGGGTCCGCGCCGCTGAAGTCGAAGTTGAGGGTGACCTCGACGTTGCGTGCCTCGAGGGCGTACGGCGCTGTCTCCAGCATCTCCAACTCGACGATCAAGTTCGCCGCGCGGTCGTCGATGTCGATCTCCCGTTCGTCTTCGACCCGGGTCGTGATCTTGATCGGTCCTGAGTAGCCCACGGACCAGGCCATACAGCTTCCCCTGTCTGGTATTCGGATGTGATGACGATGACGCCGTGACCGGTCGAACTCTGAAGTCGATCACCCCGGCGGTCGGACGCAAGTTAGCAGAGTGCCGCGGGCGCCGACGCGTCGTTCCGACCGCGACGGTCAGTCGTGGGCGACGACGAACCGCAGCGTGGACGTGGTCTCGATCGAATCCAATCCCGACACGGGCGGATCCGGCCGCGAGGAGACGGTGCCGGCGAACTCGTAGGTCCCCGTGTCGGCGGAGGGAGCGTCGAGATCGGTCGAGGAGAACGCACCGCTGGTGACCGTGATCTCCTGGATGATCGGCTCGCCGGTGACGTGGTCGGGCAGAGCGAACGCCAGCTCGCCCGCGGCCTGGCCCTGGAACGTGAGGCGCTGGCCGGTGAAGTCGAACGACAGGACCAGTCGCCCGTCAGCCGCGCCCTGGACGACGTGCTCCGGGGACTGCAGGATCGCTGTGATCCGCAGGGTGGCGGCCCGGTCGTCGACGTCGATGTGACGTTCGCCGTCGAATGCGCAGGAGATGTCGTACGCGGCGCTCGGGGGCGCTGGTGCCGGTGGCGGAGTTGGGATCGGGACGGGGGGCGGTTCGTCCGGTGGTGGCTCGTTCGGGTGTTCGTCGTGGCGCCGCCGGCGCGTCAGCCAGAACCCCACGGCGACGATGGCCAGGACCAGGAGGAGCAACAGCAGCAGGAGCAGGATCAGCCAGACGGCGAGCCACCCGGTTTCGTCCTCGATGACCACCGCACCGCTGAACGCGGTGGCCGCGGGATCGGCCGGAGACGCTCCGTCGACCTCGGTGGACCCGGGTTCCCCATTCGGCTGTGACCCGTCACCCGATGTGCCGCCATCCGATGTGGTCGGCTGGCCGCTGTCTCCGGTGTGCGCGGTGGTTCCGGAAACCGTTGACTCCCCACGGTCGTCATCGGTGGGCGCGGCGGGCCGTGGAGCGGCCTCCACCGAGACCACGTCGATCGAGACGGCGATGTCGGCTGGCCCGGATCCTCCCTGGGCGATGTCGGTCTCGCCCAGCTCGACCCAGCACCTCATGGCCTCGGTGACGATGCGGCGCGACTCGTGTTCGGCCTCCTCGCTCCCCATGCCGCTCTGCGCGAGGACATCGGCAAGCCGCGCCTCGAGGCCTCGAGTCGCCGCCTCGACGGGCACCAGTAGGCCCTCTGCCGGCGCCTCGGTGAGGACGAGGAGCGTCTTCGGCACCCACGGCTCGAGGCCGAGCGCAGCGAAGGCGGCGCGCTCTGCGTCGTTCTCGGCCTGCCGCTCCAGCTGCACCACCACGGTGATTCCGGCGACAGCGGACGCGGTCGGGTCCGCCCCACGCCTGACCGTCGTCTGGTACGTGGCCACCACGTCGAGCGGTTCGGGCGATCGCAGATCGACGAAGCCCCCCGACCCGCTGCCGTCGGGGAGGTCGGCGCAGGCGACGCTGATCCGTTCTCCTGCGCCCAGGGTGCGGCTGCTGATGGTCGTGCGGTCGCCTCGGACGATCACGTCGACGACGAGATCAACCGATCCAGGATTGGCCGCGACCACGAGCGTCTCATTGGCTCCGTGGCCTCCATCGCCTGTGCAGAAGAACGCCGCCGGATACCGGTACGGTGCGACGCTGTCATCGGTACCCGCCTGCACGTCCGAGGCCGGGGCCGAAACCGCCACGAGACAAACGAGCAGGACGGCGATCCGTGTCGCCGTCGACCCCCAACTCGTCACGTCGTCCCCTGGACCATGTGCGCCATCCCCCGTGTTCGTTCACGTTCAGCGACGTGAGGCACAACTCTAGACGGAACGCGCGACATGCCGGCGTGGGGTCGACACCGGGCCCCTCGTGCCGATCGCGGCGGTTCACGACGTTCTCCCGATGGGGAGCTGATGCGACGGCGTCAGATGGCGTGGCGGTTGCTGAGCGAGCGGAACGCGAGGAATCCGGGCAGGATCGGGAGCCAGAACGTGCACAGCCGGTAGAGGAACACCCCGGCCAGCGCCTCCGAGGAGTCGATGCCGATGCCGGTGAGCGCGGCGACGAGGATCGCCTCGACGGCGCCGAGTCCGCCGGGGGTCGGGGCGGCGGAGGCGACTGTGCCTGCGGTGAGGTAGACGAGCGCCACGGCTGGATAGCTGGCGCCGGCGCCGAACGCTTGGAGGGAGAAGTAGAGGCATGCGGCGTAGCCGACCGACAGCAGGGTGATGCCGCTGAACAGCATGACCATCTTGACCGGGCTGCGGAGCACCTCGGCCATGGCCGTCACCGATGTGCGGAGTGCCGGCAGCACCTTTTCGCGGATCAGTAGGCGGACTCGCCGGAATGCCGTCGCCAGCCCGACCACCACGAGAACGGCGGCGGCTCCGATCAGCACCGACGGCCCGGAAGGGAGCTTGTCGAGTTCTTCGTCGAGGGCGCCGCTCCGTCCGGCCCATACGCCGACGATGCCGAGCATCATGATGTGGACGACGAAGACGACGGTTTCCTTCGACGCGATGACCGAGACGGCGAGAGGTCCGGCGAAGCCGCGTTTCTGGAGGTAGCGCAGGTTCAGCCCGAGTTGGCCGAGGCCCGGTGGCGCGAAGGTGGCCACGAACGACGACGCCAGCTGGACGCCGGTGAGTTCGGTCAGCGAGGCTCGGCCGGGTGTCGCTCCTGCCATTGCCATGCCGACCCCGACGTAGGTGACCGCCGAGGCCACGACGGCCGGCGGCACCCACCGCCAGTCGGCGGTGCGCACCGCTTCGATCATGCTGGGCATGTCCGACAGCTGGGGCAGCAGGAAGTAGACCGCGACGCCCATCAGGGCCCCGATCACGAGGTACCGCGGCTTGAGCCGCTCGACCTTGGCGGGGGTGGGTTCTTCGATCCCGGTCACCCGGCAGAGTTCGGCGACGAGTGGTTCCGCGCCGCCGTCGGCCTCTTTCAAGTCGGAACGGGTGCGTGGGGTGAGGGCGGCGGGCACGATCCGTCCGAGGGCGTCGGACAGCGGCCCGGGTCCGAGCGCCGCGGCGGCTGCCGCGACGGCGCGTTCGGCCCCGACCCGGACATAGGTGGCGGCCAGCAGCTCGGCGACGTCACCGGCCAGGACATGGTCCTCGGCGGCGGGTTGGCCGAAGTCGAAGTTGATCAGCCACAGGTGGTCGTGGTCGTCCAGCACGAAGCTGCCCAGTTCCAGGGCCCGGTGCGCGACCTGGGCCCGTCGCAGCCCGACGACCAGTTCCCAACACTGGCCCAGCACATCATCGGTGAGCTGTTCGTCCGCGACCTCCGACAGTGCCGTTCCGGACGGTTCGGCCACGGCGAGAACGACGTCGTCGCCGCCCAGCGGGGAGATCGCCAGGACCTGCGGGCAGCGGACCCCGTGACTGGCGGAGTACACCGACAACAACGACTCGACGGCGACCGCCCGCCGCGCCGACGAGTACGCCGAGTCGTCCCCGACATCGCGCAGGCGGACGCGTCGGTAGGCCCGGTACAGCGTGTCGAGTTGCTGGCTCTCGGTTCCGACCACCTTGGCGAGGACCGGCCCCCGGTCGGTGTCGGCGCGGTGCTCCCACGCTCCGAACGCCGTCCGGTCGAGCGGCTGCATCTCGCGGACCTCCAGCCCGCCACGTTCCAACGCCACGCGGACGCCCGCAGCGGACCAGACCCGCACGGATCGCCCCACGGCGAGCAGCAGCAGTGTGCCGACGACACCACCGACACCGACCGCCAACACCACATCGAGTGGAAGATCGCCGGCGGTCAGGATACGCAGGAGCGCGAGCACCCCGAGCAGCACCCACAGCGCC
>CBFCWZ010000179.1:0-7854 GCA_965601935.1 uncultured Ilumatobacteraceae bacterium | reverse complement strand
CTGACACCGATCGCGGCGACTGTGTGACAGCCCGTCGTTAGCGTGGGGGGAATCGCTGATCACCAGGTGCTCCGGGCGTTCTCGCCGGCGGTAGGGGAGTGGTTCGCGTCCTCCTTTCCGGAGCCCACGCCACCGCAGGTGCACGGGTGGCCACACATCGCAGCCGGGGAGCACACGCTCATCTGTGCCCCCACCGGTTCGGGCAAGACCCTCACCGCGTTCCTCGCGTCGATCGACCGTCTCACGACCTCACCCCAGGTGGCCGATCGTGAGCGCCGCACGAGGGTCCTCTACATCTCTCCACTCAGGGCGCTGGCGTTCGACATCGAGAAGAATCTGCGGGCCCCGCTGAAGGGCATCGAACTCGCCGCCGACCGTCTCGATGAGCCGTTCGCCGCGCCGGCGGTGGGGATGCGCACCGGGGACACACCCGCCAACGAGCGACAGAAGCTCATCCGGCGTCCGCCGGACCTGCTCATCACGACCCCGGAGTCCCTCTACCTGATGCTCACGTCGTCGGCGCGCGAGACCCTCGCCGGCGTCGAGACGGTCATCATCGACGAGATCCACGCCATGGCCACCACCAAGCGGGGGGCTCATCTGGCGCTCACCTTGGAGCGGCTCGAGGAGGTCGCCACCAACCCACCCCAGCGGATCGGGCTGTCGGCCACGCAGCGCCCGCTCGAGGAGATCGCGGAGTTCCTCGGAGGCTTCTCCGCGCCGGGTGAGCGGCGCCCCGTGCAGATCGTCGACGCCGGCATCCGCAAGCCCCTCGAGATCGAGGTGGTCATCCCGGTCGACGACATGTCCGACCTGGGACGGCCCGTCACCGAGCTCCGCCCGGGGCCCGCCAGTGACGCACTCACCGAACGGCGCACGTCGATCTGGCCCAGCATCTACCCGGAGATCCTCGACCGCATCCTCGCCAACCGTTCCACGATCATCTTCTGCAACGCCCGTCGTGCAGCCGAGCGCCTCGCCGCCAAGCTGAACGAGCTCGCAGTGGAGCGCGAGGTGGAGGGCACCTTCGATCCCGAGACCGGCGCAGCGACCGAAGAACTCGTCAAGGCCCACCACGGCTCACTCGCCCGGGAACAGCGTGTCGTCATCGAAGATCAGCTGAAGCGGGGCGATCTCCGCGCCATCGTGGCCACCTCGTCGCTCGAGCTCGGCATCGACATGGGCGCCGTCGACCTCGTGGTCCAGGTCGAGTCGCCGGGTGCGGTCAGCAGGGGCCTCCAGCGCATCGGGCGGGCCGGCCACCAGGTCGGCGAGCCCTCGCGGGGCTCCATCTTCCCGAAACACCGTGGCGACCTGCTGGAGGCGGCGGTGGTCACCCGCCGGATGATCGACGGCGAGATCGAGACGAGCCGCTACCTCCGAGCCCCACTCGACGTGTTGGCTCAGCAGATCGTGGCCCACGTCGCGGCGGTCGACGAGTGTTCCGTCGCCGAGGTCGGCGAACTGGTGCGCCGCAGTGCCGGGTTCGCCGAGTTGTCCGACGACCTCTTGGGCAATGTGCTCGACCTGTTGTCGGGGCGCTACCCGAGTGAAGAGTTCTCCGAGCTGCGACCGCGGTTGGTGTGGGACCGCGTCAACGACCGGCTGCGGGCGCGGCAAGGCTCCAAGCGGCTGGCCGTCACCAGCGGGGGCACGATCCCCGATCGAGGCCTGTTCGGCGTGTTCCTCCCCGACGGCAGCCGCGTCGGAGAGCTCGACGAGGAGATGGTCTACGAGTCCCGCCCCGGCGAGACCTTCGTGCTCGGCGCCTCCACCTGGCGGATCGAGGACATCACCTTCGAGCGGGTCGTCGTCACACCGGCGCCGGGGGCGCCGGGCAAGATGCCGTTCTGGCACGGTGACCGGCCCGGCCGGCCGCTCGAGCTGGGGCGGGCACTGGGGGGCTTCGTCCGTGAGATGCGGTCGTTGCCCGGTGGTGACGCGGCGGCACGGCTGGTCGGCCACTACTCACTCGACGAGCGAGCGGCGGGCAATCTGCTCCAGTACCTCGACGAGCAGGCCGAGGCCACCGGCGCGGTGCCCGACGATCGCACGGTCGTGGTCGAGCGCTTCCGCGACGAGATCGGCGACTGGCGGGTCTGCATCCTCTCGCCGTTCGGCACGCCGGTGCACGCGCCGTGGGCAATGGCGATCGAACGGCTCCTCGCCGATCGGTACGACCTGCCCGTCGAGACCATGTGGGGCGACGACGGGATCGTCATCCGTCTCCCCGAGTCCGCCGACGATCTCCCGTTGGAGTCGCTCCTCGTCGACCCCGACGACATCGACGAGCTGGTCGTGTCCACCCTTCCGCAGACAGCGCTGTTCTCGGCCCGCTTTCGCGAGTGCGCGGGGCGGGCGCTGTTGCTCCCGCGTCGCCGCCCCGACCGGCGCACTCCCCTCTGGCAGCAGCGTCAGCGAGCCAGCGACCTCCTCTCGGTGGCTGCCAAGTACCCCACGTTCCCGATCCTGCTCGAGGCGTCGCGCGAGTGCCTCCAGGACGTGTTCGACGTGCCGGCGCTCGGCGAGGTGCTCGGCCAGCTCCGGTCGCGCGCCGTGCGCGTGATCAGTGTCGACACCGAACGGGCCAGCCCGATGGCGTCGAGCCTGCTCTTCAACTGGATCGCCGCGTACATGTACGAGGGCGACGCGCCCCTTGCCGAGCGCCGAGCGGCGGCGCTCGCCCTCGATCGCGACCTGCTCCGCGACCTGCTCGGCGCCGAGGAATTGCGTGAGCTGCTCGACCCCGAGGTGCTCGCCGACGTCGAACTCGACCTCCAGTGCCTCTCCGAGCAGCGGCGGGCCCGGTCGGTCGACGAGGTCCACGACCTGCTCCGACGGGTGGGCGACCTCACCGCCACCGAGGTCGACCTGCGGGTGGTCTCCGAACTCGATGCCGTGGTTGCGCTGGCCGAACTCGTCGACGAGAAGCGGGTCATCGAGATCCAGATCGCCGGCGAGTCCCGGTTCGCCGCCGCCGAGGATGCAGCCCGCTATCGCGACGCCCTCGGTGTTGCCCTGCCGATCGGCCTGCCCGTCGCGTTCACCGATCCGGTCGTCCGCCCCCTCGAGGAACTGGCCGGGCGGTTCGCTCGCACCCACGGCCCGTTCGTCGCGCCCGACGTCGCCCGCCGGCTGGGAATCCCGGTCGAACGCGCGGCGGGAGCACTCACCGCGCTCGAGTCCGACGGGCGGCTCGTGCTGGGTGAATTCCGTCCCGACGGGGTGAGCCGAGAGTTCTGCGACGCCAACGTCCTGCGGCAGCTGCGGCGGCGCTCGCTGGCGGCGCTGCGGCGCGAGGTCGAGCCGGTCGACCAGTCCGCCCTCGCCAGGTTCCTCACCTCGTGGCACGACATCAGCAGTCCGCGCCGGGGCATCGAGGCACTGGTGGAGTCGCTCGGCCTGCTGTCGGGGTCGGCGCTGGTGGCGTCGGCCCTCGAGAGCGACCTGCTGCCCTCCCGGGTGAGCGGCTATCGCCCGGCGATGCTCGACGAACTCTGTACCGCCGGAGAGGTCGTGTGGATCGGCGCAGGCGGGTTGGGTGCACGCGACGGCCGGGTCCGGCTCGTGTTCGCCGACCAGGTGGCGGTGCTCGCGCCTGCGTGGGACGAACAGCCCCGGCCCGCCGAGCCACTGCACGAGGCCATCCGCACGTTCCTCCACGACAGCGGCGCCAGCTTCTGGAACCAGCTCCGCGGCGCCGAGCCGGCCTCCACCGACGAGGAGTTGCTCGCCGCCCTCTGGGACCTCGTGTGGGCGGGCGAGGTCACCAACGACTCACTGGCGCCCGTGCGGGCGTATCTCGGGGGCGCCGTCGCGAAGCAGGGCGGTCGTAGTTCGCGCCGCAGCCGGGGCCGGCCCCGGCTCGACCGGCTGTCCCGCATCGGTCCGCCCGCGGGCCAGGGTCGGTGGAGCCTCGTGGCACCACTGCTGCAACCCGCGCCAGCGCCGACCGAGGCGGCCCACGCGCAGGCCCTCCAGATGGTCGAGCGGTACGGCGTGCTGACTCGGGAGGCCGTCCTGGCCGAAGGCGTCAGCGGCGGTTTCGCCAGTGTCTACGGCGTGTTGAAGGTGCTCGAAGAGCGCGGCCAGGTGCGCCGGGGCTACTTCGTCGACGGCCTCGGGGCGGCCCAGTTCGCGCTGCCCGGTGTGGTCGACCGCCTCCGGGCCGCACGCGACACACCCGACCCGGTGTTGCATCCGGGCGACGTACCGGATCCGCTGATCCTCGCGTCGACCGACCCGGCCAGTCCGTTCGGTGCTGCCGTTCCGTGGCCCGACACCGAGGGCCGCCCGGCGCGCCGCGCCAACTCCGTTGTGATCGTGCAGGCCGGCGTGCCGTTGGTCTGGATCGATCGGCGCTCCCACCACCTCGTCACGTTCCCCGCCGCAGCCGAGTCGGTGGCATGGGCGCACGCGCTCGTCGAAATGGTGAAGGACGGCCGCGCGAGAGCGGCCGAGGTCCGCAAGGTCAACGGCCACCCGCTCACCGATCCCGCGGTTCCCGCCTTCGTCGGCGACCAACTCCGGGGCGCCGGCTTCGCCGACGGATACCGCGGTCTCGTCTACCGCGCCTGACCGGGACGCGTCGTCAGTCGGGGGCCACGGAGGCGTCGGGGACCCAGTTGCCGTGGAAGCCGTACGGCACCCGCTGGGGCAGGTGGATCCGGGCCACCTCCGGCCCGGTCATGTCCTGGGCGTCGAGCACACAGAGTTCGCTGCGGTCGGTCGTGGCGTCGTACACCAGGGTGAGCAGCCATCCGTCGTCCTCTGCGCCGGAGTCGCCCCGCGGCACGAAGAGAGGCTCGGCGCCGCCGCGTCCGGCTCCGTACTCGTGCGCCTCGGCGGCACCTGTGTGGGTGTCGATCTTGATGGTGGCGCCGTGCAGGTTCGGCTGGTCGAGCGTGATCTCGCTGGTGTAGCCGAACCGGTGGGGTCGTCCGCCCACCCGTGGGTCGTGGCGGGGGAACTCCTGGGGCCGGTCGTCGAGCCGGGTCTCCGACACCCTTCTCGCGACGGGGTCGATCACCCATCGGTCGAGCGTCGGGAGCGAATCGCCGAACGGGCCGCGGCGGTCGCTCGCCATCATGGTCTCGTAGCGGCAGAGGTCGACCACGACCGTGCCGTCGTCGGCGTCGTAGGCATTCAGCGGGTGGAACACGTAGCACGGGTCGACATCGCACCAGATCATGTCGTCGGCAGTCCCGGTGCGGGGGAGGAGCCCGACCCGCGGAGCATGGTCCGGATTCCAGGCGAAGGGCCAGAGGATGCCGTCGGAGATCACGTCGAGGTTCACCGTGACCGGAAGGTCGTAGACGATCGCGTAGTTCTCGGTGAGCGACATGTCGTGGATCATCGGCATGTCGGGCACCGGCACGTCGACCGTTCGCGTGACCCGGCCGTCGGGGCCGACCACCAGGTACTGCACATGGTCCATGAGGTCCGGCCACTGGTAGACCACCGCGTGCAGCTCACGGGTGGCCGGGTCGTACTTGGGGTGGGCGGTGAAAGGCCCGGGCAGCGTGCCGTGGAAGTCGTTCGGACCCTTCGGCTCGAGTTCGTAGGAGAGCTCGACGGGTGTGCCCCCGGCCTCGACCATCGCCCATGTCGTGCCCGCGAATCCTCCGACGTTGGTGTTGGGTGCCATCTCACCGGTGGGGTCGACGAAACGGTTGCGGTACCACTCGGCGCGACCGCCGCGCAGCCGCACACCGTGGACCATGCCCTCTCCGAGGAACCAGTGCTGTGTGGCGGGGTCGGCGCCACGCGGGTTGGGGCCGTTGCGCATCCAGCGGCCCTCGAGATCGGCAGGGATCTGGCCCTCGACCGTGAGGTCGAAGGCGGTCACCTCGTTCTCGACGGGCGCCATGTTCGCCGCCAGGTAGCGGTTGTCGTTCGGGCGCAGTGGAGCGTTCGCGGGTGCGGTATCGGTCATCGGTTCCCCTTCCGAGTGAGTGAGTGAACATCTGTCAACTCAGCGTGCACCCTACTGAACACGATCAGTTGACACTTGTCAACCCAAATGTGGCATGTCGACTGTCAGGCGCGGGGCTGGATGGCGCGCAGGCCGGCCCAGGCGAGGGCCGAGACGGAGTCGGCGACCACGTCGGGGTCGAAGTCGTGGCCCGCCTCGACCAGGCGCCGGCTCGCCCCCTCGGCCAGCCCCACGAGGGCATGGGCAAGGGTTCGTTGCTGCTCCTCGTCGATCTCCACCGCGATGAGAGGAGCGATCTGGTCGGCCGCCTCCGCGGTGATCCGGCGCACCGCCGACGCGAACTCGTCGTCGCGACGCGAGCCGGAGCCGAACAGGAGCAGGAACGCGTCGTGGTCCTCGGCGACCCACCGGAAATAGGCGCGGAAGCCGAGCCGAGTCTGGCTCTTGCCGTCGGTGGCCTCTGCGACGCCCTTGGAGATGCTGGTGAGAAGGCGGTTGCCCACCTCCTCGAGCAGCGAGTGGTACAGGTCGCGCTTGGAGTCGAAGTGCTGGTACAGCACCGGCTTCGTGACCCCGGCCGCCTCGGCGACATCGTTCATCGACGAGCCGTGGAAGCCGTGCTGGGCGAACACCTGAAGCGCGACGTCCAAGATCTGTTCGCGGCGAGCCGGGGCGGTGAGACGTTGCGACATCGGTGTCCGACAACTCTAGTTACCGCGAGGTAACGTCCCAACCGCACAGGGCAGATGCTCAGAAACCGCGTTCGCGGTCGTCGCGCTCGGCAGCCTTCACGGCGTAGCCGATGATGATCGACGGCGCCAGGAGGGCGCACCCGATCACGAAGGTCACGATGACCGAGGTGGCCATCGCCGACGAGAACCCCACTGCGAACGCGATGAAGAAGAGGGCCATGGCCAGCGCCACGAACAGGTAGCCGATCCGATTGGCGAGCAGGGCCCACCGTTCGATCTGGGCACGGCGCGCCCGTACCGGGTCGACGGCGACCAGTTGGTCGTCGGCGGTGGTGCCGTCGTGCCCGGAGTGGCGTGGTTGGTCGTGGGCAGGGGAGTCCGGCATACAGTCGCTCTCATGGTACGAGTTGATCGCCACGATCGGGTCGCCGTCGTCACGCTGGACCGGCCCGAGCGCCGCAACGCCGTCGACCATCCGACCCTGCTCCGTCTGCTCGAGGTGCAGTCAGAGGTCCTTGACGCCGGCCCCGACGTGCGTGCCCTCGTGCTCACCGGAGCGCCGCCGGCCTTCAGCGCCGGAGCCGATCTGCACGGGGTGGAGGAAGGGCAGTTCGCGACCGATCTCAACTCGGTGCTGCGGGGGTTCGGGCGGTTGCCCGTTCCCGTGATCGCGGCAATCGACGGCCCTGCACTGGGGGCGGGAGCTCAACTGGCCGTGGCCGCCGACCTGCGGGTCGCGACCCCCGACAGCGTGCTCGGTGTGCCCGCAGCGAAGCTCGGACTTGTCGTCGACCACTGGACGCTGCGCCGCATGACGAGTGAGTTCACGGCACCAGTGGCCAAGGCGATGCTGATCGCCGCGGAGACCTACACGGCCGAGCGCCTGCACGCGCTCGGCGGGGTTCATCGACTGGGTGGCCTCGACGACGCCATCGTCTGGGCCGAACGGCTGGCCACGCTGGCGCCACTCACGATGGCGGCCCACAAGGTCGGGCTCGAGCACTGGGCCGCGGAGCCACCGCGGGACGAACCGTTCGAGACCGCCCGCTCGGCGGCATGGGCGAGTGCCGACGCGGAGGAGGGGCGGAGGGCTTTCTTGGAGAAGCGTCGGGCCGATTTCACGGGTTCCTGAGCCGCTGCACCGTTGTCGGTGGGTGGCTCAGAGGTTCGGTGGCATGGGCGAGTGCCGACGCGGAGGAGGGGCGGAGGGCTTTCTTGGAGAAGCGT
>CBFCWZ010000178.1:0-7890 GCA_965601935.1 uncultured Ilumatobacteraceae bacterium | reverse complement strand
GGCTGGGACAACATCGACATCTTCGGGTGGCTCGGCTACCCGATGCAGATCAAGGTCGACTTCCTGTGCCGCGACTCGATCCTCGCCGCCCCGATCGTGCTCGACCTGGCCCTGTTCATGGATCTCGCGGCCCGCGCCGGTGAGTCCGGTGTACAGGAGTGGCTCAGCTTCTACCTCAAGGCCCCGCAGGCCTGTGGTGACGGGGAGGCCGAGCACGACCTGTTCATCCAGCAGACCAAGCTGAAGAACACCCTGCGCGAGTGGATGGGCGAACAGCCCGTCACCCACTCCGAAGCCGGCTGATCTCCGTTCGCCGAGGAGCAGCGACAACGCTACGGTCGGGGGCGTGCTCGGGCATCACGAAGCGGCTGCGACGGCGGTCTCCGGCTGGTTCGTGGTCGGCGGGCTGAGTGGCCTGGCGGTGACGGCACGCCTGTACTGGGCGCGCCTGCGTCGTCGGCGACCCCGCCATGATGCGGAAGCGTCCGAGTGGGTCGGGTCCTCTTGACGGCGGCCCTCGTGACCCCTCCGCCCTCGATGTCCACCGGCAGCGTCACTTCCAAGATTCCGTCGTCGTAGCTCGCATCGATGTCGTCGACCCGGGCTCCGGCCCGAGCCGTGCGGTCTACTCGAGCTCGGTCGGTCATCTCTCTGACGTCGAACCGCCGCCGCGTGGCCGGGCGAAAGGGACAAAGGTCCCTCCTGCATTTTCGTGCTGCACATGCAGAATGCAGGAGTCGGCATGAACCGCACGACGATGCACCCGAGATGACCACCTTCCTCACCGCCCAAGAGATGCAGGAGCTGATCAGTGTCGATCGCTCCACCGTCTACCGGATGGCCGAGGACGGGCGGCTTCCTGCCGTGAAGGTCGGACGCCAGTGGCGGTTCCCCGCCGACCAAGTCGCAGCCCGATTCGGGTTGCAGGCCGGGGCGGATTCCACCGGTTCGAGTACGGCACCCCCCATGCCGAGTCTCCCGGTGGACCGCTCCCGGCTCAGCTCGCTCCTCGAGCTCGGCACCGCCGAGCCGATCGCCGAGATGCTCGGTGACCTGTTCGGCGTGATGGCCGTCATCACCGACATGGACGGCACCCCGCTCACCCCGGTCACCAACCAGTGCGGCTTCTATCGCGCCGTGGGCAGTCGACCCGAGACCGCAGAGGCCTGTGTCGACGGGTGGCGCCAGCTCGCCGCCGAACCCAACATCGCCCCGCGCTTCGTTCCCTCCCATTTCGGTTTCCTCTGCGCCCGCACGTTCGTGTGGGTGGACCTGCGTCCCGTCGGGATGGTCGTGGTCGGTGGTGTCACCCCCGAATCCTGGCCACCGTCCGGCGCACAGCTCGCGGGCATCGCCGCTGAGGCCGGACTCGCCCCGGACGCGCTCGCCGACTCGGTGCGCGAAACTTGGGACGTGCCCGTCGAGCAGCAGGAACGGATCCTGCAGCAACTGCCGAAGTTCGGCGACCTGATCTCGCAACTCGCATCCGCTCGCAGCCGGCTCCTCGCCGGCGCTGACGATCTTCACAGAAGGGAAGCATCATGAAGAGACTTCTCATCCTCGGTGCAGGCACCGCCGGCACGATGGCCGCCAACAAACTGAGCAGCCGTCTCCCCGCCGACGAGTGGGACATCACCGTGGTCGAGCCGTCCCAGACCCACAACTACCAGCCCGGCTACCTGTTCATCCCGTTCGGGACGTACAAGCCGAGCCAGGTGGTGAAGAAGACCAAGCGTCTGCTCGACAAGCGGGTCGAGTGGATCGTGGGCGAGGTCGACAAGGTCGAGGGCGACGACAACAAGGTCGTGCTCGTCGACGGCACCGAGCTCACCTACGACCAGTTGATCATCGCCACCGGGACTCATCCCCGGCGGGACCAGACCGATGGGTTCGAGAGCGATGAGTACGGGAAGTCGATCCACGACTTTTACTCCCTCGAAGGAGCCACCCGGCTCCACGAGGTGCTCTCCCGCTGGGAGGGCGGCCGTCTCGTGATGAATGTCGTCGAGATGCCGATCAAGTGCCCTGTGGCACCGCTCGAGTTCCTCTTCCTCGCCGACGCGTACTTCACCGAGAAGGGAATCCGTGACAAGGTCGAGTTGATCTACGCCACGCCGCTCGACGCCGCGTTCACCAAGCCGGTTGCCGCGAAACACCTCGGCGACATGCTCGAGAGTCGAGGCATCGAGGTCGAGCCCGACTTCATGACGATGGAGGCCGACCCCGAGCGCAACGTGCTGGTCAGCTACGACGAGCGGGAGATCCCCTACGAGATCCTCGTGACCGTGCCGGTCAACATGGGCGCCGACTTCGTCGAGCGCTCCGGGCTGGGCGACGAGTTCAACCACGTGCGGGTCGACAAGGGCACATTCCTGTCCGACGACTTCGACAACATCTTCGCCCTCGGCGATGCCGGCAACATCCCGACCTCGAAGGCCGGTTCGGTCGCCCACTTCGCGATCGACGTGTTCGTCGAGAACTTCATGGAGCACATCGCCGGACGCCCGATGCGCGAGGAGTTCGACGGCCACGCCAACTGCTTCATCGAATCCGGCCACGGCAAGGGCCTGCTGATCGACTTCAACTACGACGTCGAGCCGCTGCCCGGCAAGTTCCCCTTCCCTGGCGTCGGGCCGTTCTCGCTCCTCGAGGAGTCCGAGGCCAACCACTGGGGGAAGATGATGTTCAAGTGGATGTACTGGAACGTCCTGCTCCCATGGCGTGAACTCCCGCTCGAGGCCGAGATGTCGATGGCGGGCAAGGAGGAGGTGCCGGCATGACGGTCACAGAAGCCACCCCGACCCTCGAGGAGAAGATCGATCTCCTGAACGAGAAGCTCGACATCGTGATCGCCGAAACCGAGCGACAGGCGGAAATGCTCGACATGGTCAGCGAGCTGATCGAGGACGCCGCCCCGCTCGCCAAGGACGCGATGACCCGCGTCGTCGGCCAACTGGCCGACGCCGACGCGAAGGGTTACCTCGATTCGATCCGCAACATCGCTCAGCCCGAACTGCTCGAGCTGCTCGGCAACATGGTCGAGGCGATGCGCCAGGAGCAGAAGTACGTCGCCGCCGAAGAGGAGGAGCCGCCATCGCTGGTGTCGCTCGCCAAGCAGCTCCGCGACCCCGATGTGAGGCGCGGCATGAGCCGTGCCCTGCACACCCTGCGGACCGTCTCGGTCGAGACGACCGCCCACTGACAACCACTCAATCCATCAGGGAGAAATCAACATTGCAACCGCCACCATCGCCGGCAAGGAAGTCCAGGTCAACGACGAGGGCTTCATGACCGAGCCCGACGAATGGAGCGAGGAGATCGGCACCGACCTCGCCAAGAACATCGGCATCGACATGACCGACGACCACTGGGCCGCCATCAAGTTCCTGCGCAGCGACTTCGCCGCCCAGGGCGAGACACCGACCCTCCGGAGGGTGCAGACCGCCGGCGGGATCCCCACCAAGCAGCTGTTCAAGCTGTTCCCCAAGAAGCCGGCCAAGAAGATGGCCTACATCGCCGGCGTCCCGAAGCCCAAGGGCTGCGTCTGATCGGAGACATCACATGACTGAAGAATCCACTGCAATGGTCCCCGACTTCGGGGACGACGACGAAGATCGCAAGATCTGCTTCATCTGCTCGAAGGGCTCGCTCGACATGGCGTACCCGGCGCTGATCATGGCCAACGGTGCCGTGACCGAGGGTGTGGAGACCCACATCTTCTTCACCTTCTGGGGCATGGACATGATCAACAAGGCGACCATGGAGGACCTGAGGTTCACCCCGCTGGGCAACCCCGCGATGCACATGCCCCCCGGCATGGGCAAGCTCTCGGAGAAGCACATGCCGCAGGGAATGGGAGGTCTGCCGGGCATGACCGGCATGGCGACGAAGATGCTGAAGAAGCAGATCGCCGACCTCGACGTGCCCGAGGTGCCCGAGTTCCTCGAGTTGCTCACCGACATGGGGGTCCAGCTCTGGGCCTGCAAGATGTCGGTCGACATGATGGGCCTGACGGACGACGACCTCTCTCCGCTGGTCAGCGAGGTCATCAACGTCAACGACTTCATCGAGCTCAGCGAAGGCGCCCAGGTCATCTTCGTCTGAGCGTTCACCCCGCCGGGCACGACACTAGGGTCCGGCGGGTGAGTGCGATCTTGATGGACGGGCCGGCGCTGCGCGACGAGATCGTCGCCGGTCTGGCGCAGAAGGTCGAGGCCGCCGGTTCGCCGGAGGTGTGCCTCGCGACGGTGCTCGTCGGCGACGACGGGCCGAGCCAGCGGTACGTGCGCAGCAAGCAGAAGAAGGCCGGTGAGGCCGGGTTCACCTCGCGCCACGTCGGGCTGCCGCCGACGGCGACCCAGGCCGAGGTCGAGGCCGCGGTCGGCGAACTCGTCGCCGACTCCTCTGTGCACGGGATCCTCGTCCAGCTCCCGCTGCCCGACGGGCTCGACCCCGAGCCGGTGCTCGACCTGATTCCCCCGGAGAAGGACGTCGACGGCCTCACCGAGCGGTCGATGGGCCGCCTCGTGCGCGGCCGCCCCGGGCTGGTCGGCTGCACTCCACTCGGGGTGATGCGCCTGCTCGAGAAGTACGACGTGCCGATCTCCGGGTCTCGAGCTGTGGTGATCGGCCGGTCGACACTCGTCGGCCTCCCGTTGTCGCTGCTGCTCAACCGCAAGGGCATCGACGCCACCGTCACGATGGCCCACTCCCGCACGCCCGACCTCGGGTCCGTCGTCCGCGAGGCCGACATCGTCGTCGGCGCCGCCGGTCAGGCACGGATGATCACGGCCGACTGGGTCAAGCCCGGCGCGGCAGTGATCGACGTCGGCCTGTCCCGCACCGAAACCGGCATCGTCGGCGACGTCGACTTCGAACCCGTGAAGGAAGTGGCCGGCTGGCTCACCCCGATGCCCGGCGGCACCGGCCCGATGACCATCGCCTGCCTGATGGAGAACACCCTCACTGCCGCGCAGTTGCAGGGCGCCTTCCCCAGCTGAGAGGGGCTACCCCTCGCGATCGAGGGAGACGGCCATGCCCGCGAGTTCCACCCACGGCTGGCGGTCGGTGCACCACACCTCGGCGGTGGGGGTGATCGTCGAGGTGTCGTCGAGCGTCCCCACCTTGACCGCGAGGATGCCGGGGCCGGCCAGCTCGGACACGATCGGCGAGCCGCACTCTGGGCAGAAGCGCCGGTACACGTACTCGCCGTCGTCGTTCTCGCCGGTTTCGGTGTAGGTCTTCAACTCGCCGGAGACCGCGAGCTGTGACGGCTGGGTCACGATGTTGATCGAGAACGCACCGCCGCTCTGGCGTTGGCAGTGCTTGCAGTGGCAGACCGCGGCGGCGATCGGCTCACCGGTGATCTCGTAGGTCACTTCACCGCAGAGACAGCGTCCAGTCATCGTCATGGTGGGCGACGGTAGTCGTGCCCCGACCGCGGGCACGGACCGGCGTCGCGGCGCGACGGTCTCGCTGCCGGGGGCCTACGTTCGGCTCGTCGTCGCTTCTGGGGTGCAGGACTCGAACAGGTCGGTGAGTCGACGCGGGTCGATCATCGACCGGTGGGCGATGGCCACGATCCGGGTGCGCGGCTCGTCGTTCCCCCATGGCCGGTCGGCATGGAGGGTGAGCCGACGACCGACGACCTGGAGGACGTACCGACGCGACGGGTCGTCGGCGAGGTGGACGAAGCCCTTGCAGCGGTAGATCTCGCCCGGCAGTTGCCGTTTGATCATCCGTTCGAGTGATCGCCGCGACAGTGGGTCGCGGCCGGTGTAACTCTGGGTGCTGAACAGGGCAGCGTGGTCGCCGCGGGCGTCGGGCGGGACTCCGGACGCGTCGAACCGCCCGACCCCGAGCAGGATGTCGAGCGGGACGTCGCAGTTGATCGCCGGAACCAGCCGGACGCGAGTGAAGTTGGAATCGATCCATCGCTTGACCGCGGAGGAGCCGTCGACCCCGGCGAGGTCGACCTTGTTGAGGATGACGAGGTCGGCGAAACCGATCTGGCGCAACTTGAGGTTCACCAATTCCGGGTCGGCGTCGTTCAACACCTGGTCGGCGTCGACGACGCAGGTGACGCTGTCGAGGGCGATCTGGTCGCGGTACGCCGAATCGAGGAATGTCATGTAGATGCCCGCCGGATCGGCGACTCCGCTCGCCTCGAGGATGACGTACTCCACCGGGTCCTCCCGGTCGATCAGCGCCGCGACAGAGTCGACGAGATCGTCGCGGATCTGGCAGCAGACACAGCCGTTGGCGAGGGTGACCATGCCGTCCTCGACGTCGACCACCAATTCGGCGTCGACGTTGATCGAGCCGAAGTCGTTGACGAGGATCCCGACCTTCAACCCGTGGTCCCCGGTGAGGATGTGGTTGAGCAGTGTCGTCTTCCCGGCCCCGAGGAACCCGGTGAGGATCGTGAGGGGAACCGGGGCGCTCAGTTGGGATCTGCCTGGGAGTCGATCAGCGCCTGGATGTCGAGCCGGAACGTGTTCTCGTCGTAGTGCTGGGTGAGCGGCCGTTTCACGTCATCGGGGTAGTAGCTGTTGGGGTCGAGTTCGCGATCGCGCAGATAGGCGTCCTGCTGCTCCTCGCGTGGCAGGCGCGGCTTCGGTATCTGCAGGTACTGCGGAAGCTGATCCTCCGGGAACAGCGCGCGCGGGTCCGGCATCCGCATCGCAGCCTGCTCGGGACGCAGCGCCATCCGCTCCCACACCCGGTCCTTGGTGACATTGACGACCTTGACGTCGGGGCCGCCGAAGAGAAAGAGCCCGTCCCAGTGGGCGCGCACCTCGGCGATGGCCTCGCCGGCGGACTCCTCGGTGTAGTGGCAGATCATGCCGACCCGCGGCTGGATCTCGTTCATGAGATAGCCCGCCGCGTAGTAGGGCGTGTGGTACGTGTCGAGCGTGAACTCGAGCACTTCCTTCGGTGTGCCGTACTTGTAGTTGAGGAGCTGCGGCAGGTCCGCTTGCCCTTCGGTCACGAAGACGTCCGCCCCACGCGCGAACTCGATCGTGGTCTCGTCGGGTCGGCCGTCGCCGGTCCACACGAAGGAGAGGTCGGCCTCTTCCCAGTCGACCCGGAAGGCCGAGGCGCCGTTCTTGACGTGGCTACGGCCCCAGTGGCGGACGGTCAACCCTTCCTCTTGCAGACAGATGCCGTTGTCGTCGGTGTAGTCGAACTCGACGACTTCGGTGTTGTAGCCCTCCCCGATCGGGCAGTGGTCGAAGTTCTCGAGGTGCCACGTCATCATCTCGTGCATCTTGTCGACCATGTACTGCGTGCCCGTCTCCGGGCGGTCGCCGCTCGGTCCGAAGATCCGCAGCCCGTTCATCCAGCCACCCGACCATGCTCGGAACGGCATGAAGTAGGGCAGGTCGGCGTAGTGGTCGACGTGGAGGTGGCTGATGAAGATGTCACGCACCATCGCCGGCAGGATCCCGCGCTGCAGGATGTTCCTGACACAGCCGTTGCCGAAGTCGAAGAACAGCCGCCGTGGGAACGCGGTGCCGTTGCCGAGCTCGAGCACGATCGACGTGCCCGACTGGATCGTGGTCGGCGGCCACGGTGTGCTGCCGGTGAAACAGATCCGCATCTCGCCCGCGGCCAACGGCTCGTCCGGGGGCGCGAAGTTGTTGCTCGTGCACGATGGCGTCGGCCGGAAGTAGTCCGGCAGGGTGATGCCGCCGCCGGGACTGCGTCCGTACGGGTTGTGGGGCTGAGTCAAGGGTCCTCCAGGTCTCGTATCGGGACGGACATCCTCGCAGACACCGCTGCACCTTGCAGTCTCCTGCACCGACCGAGCGGATCGTGCGCGGAGCCAAACGCGTACACACCCGGGTCAGCGGGCCATGCCGTAGAACTCGGGGTTGGGTTGCATCG
>CBFCWZ010000177.1:0-7924 GCA_965601935.1 uncultured Ilumatobacteraceae bacterium | reverse complement strand
GCAGCCAAGGAACTCGCCGTCGACGAGTGACGGCCCGCCCGTCGCACTGAACCGGTCACCACGTCATGCTCGAACTGCTCATGCGTTTCGTCGGAACCAACGTTCTGGCTCTCGGCTGAACGGACGCCATCAATGCTCGAATTGCTCAACGGTTTCGTCGTCGAACTCCGCAATGCGGGGTTGCCCGTCAGCCTCACGGAGAACCTCGACGCGATGGAGGCCGTCCAGCACATCCCGCTCGAGGATCGCGAGGCGTTCAAGTACGCCCTCGGCGCCACGCTCATCAAGAACCACGCCCACTGGCGCAGCTTCGAGACGGTCTTCGAGGTGTACTTCAGCCTGCGCGGCCCGGAGTACAAGATCGCCGAGGGCGACGACGAGACCGATCTCGACGAGCTGTGGCGCGAGATGCAGGAGCAGCAGCAGGCCGAGGGTGCCGGCGGCCAGGGGGCGATGGACAACCTGACCCCCGAAGAGATCGCCCAGATGCTCATGCAGGCGCTGATGAACGGCGACCAGGGGATGATGCGGGCGATGGCCAAGCAATCCGTCCAACGGTTCGCCGGCATGGAGCCCGGCCGCCCGGTGGGTGGCACCTACTACCTGTACCGCACGCTGCGGAACCTCGACCTCGACGGAATGCTCGAGAAGATGATGGACGCCACCCGCGAGGAGGTGGAGGGCGACCTCACCCCGCTCGAGGAGCGCCTCGAGCGCGAGGAGTACGAGGACCGCATCGACAAGTTCAAGGGCGAGATCGAAGCCGAGATCCGCCGCCGGCTCGTCGCCGACAGGGGCGCCGAGGCGATGGCCAAGACGCTCCGCAAGCCGCTGCCCGAAGACGTCGAGTTCATGCACGCCTCACGCGACGAGATGGTGTCGCTGAAGAAGGCGCTCTACCCGCTCACCCGCAAGCTGGCGGCCCGGCTCGCCCGCAAGCGCAAGCACGGCCGCAAGGGCCCGCTCGACTTCCGCAACACGGTCCGCCACTCGCTCAGCTACGGCGGCGTCCCCGCCGAGCCGAAGTTCAAGTACCCGCGTCCCGCAAAGCCCGAGCTGATGGTGGTGGCCGACATCTCCGGCTCGGTCGCCGCGTTCGCTCGTTTCACGCTGATGCTGGTGTACGCGATCCAGAACCAGTTCTCGAAGGTCCGCTCGTTCGTGTTCATCGACGGCATCGACGAGGTCACCGACTACTTCAAGGCCACCGAGGACATCACCGAGGCGATCCACCGGGTCAACACCGAGGCCGACGTGGTGTGGGTCGACGGTCACTCCGACTACGGCCACGCCTTCGAGGTGTTCTGGGAGCGCTATGGCAAGGACGTCGGTCCGAAGACCACCGTTCTCCTGCTCGGCGACGCGCGGAACAACTACCACGCCAGCCAGAGCTGGGTGGTCAAGGAGATGCAGCACAAGGCTCGCCACGTGTACTGGCTGAACCCCGAGCCGCGCAGCTATTGGAACACCGGCGACTCGATCGTCGGGGAGTACGGCACGTACACCGACGGCGTGTACGAGTGCCGCAACCTGCGCCAGCTCGAAGGCTTCGTCGAGAAGCTCGCCTGACCCGCCCCGACCGGCGGAGTAGGAAGGATCCGATTCCTCCGCGTCTCAGGCGCGATGGGGCAGGGGTGCTGGCGGGTCCGGTCTGGTGATCGTTGATGGGTCGCCTTGCTCTTGTTCTCGTTGCGGGATGGATGGGATGGAGCATCGGGCCCGGAGGTGAACCATGACGTACGAGGAACTTGCGGGCAGCGAGGTCGACATTCCGTGGCTCTCGTGCGCCGTAGTTGGTGGACAGAGGATCAGAGAATCGAGACGACGAGGGGTGATCAACGGTGACGACACCTCGGACTCCACCGCAACCTTCCCGCAACCACCCCACAGCGGGTCGGGCGGACACTGGAAACGTGGGAAGGCAGATGGCACCTCGACTCCGGCCCATCAGGGCGCTCGGGACGAACTCCGGCCGCGCCGCTGCTCGGATCGCGCTCGGCCTCCTCGTGGCGATCCTCGCGGGTACCGGAGCGCTGCAGATCCCTGTCGACGGAACATCCGAGGCGTCGACGGCGCAGCCGGACCCGATCGGGGGGCTCACGTCGCCTGACGTCGGCACCCACTGCGCTGACGGTCTGGGGCCCGAGGCTCTGACCCGGTTCTTCGCCGAGCCGATCGGCGACTGGCGCGGTGCCGACTATCAGAGAACCGTGCGGCTCCCGGACGACCGCGTGCTCTGGACCTTCCAGGACGCCTTCATCGGTGAACGGATGGTGCACAACGCAGCGATGGTGCAGTCCGGCCGGTGCTTCACGCTCCTCGGCCGCGCGGATCGTTCGTGGCTCCTCGCCGGCAAGACCGATCGTTTCGAGCGGTGGCACTGGATCCTCGGAGGGGAGGTGGGTGTCGAGGGCAAGACGGTTCACCTCTTCGTGGTCGAGATGAGCGAGACGGGCGACCACTACCTCGCGCGGCCGCGTCCCACCGCGCTGAGGCGGGTCGTCGTGAACGTCGACAGCCTCGAGGTGGTCGAGAAGGTGTTGTTGGAGCCGACGGGGAAGGACCTCTACGGCTGGAGTGTGACGTCGGACCGCCGGTTCACCTATCTCTACTCGCACTGCTACCGACAGTTCGGTTGCCCCACGTTGTTCGGTTTCGACGCGTGCTCCGAGTTCGTCAAGGTGGCCCGTGTGCCGAGGGGCCGGCTCGGGGCGGCTCGCCAGTACTGGAACGGCAGCGAGTGGGTTCGTGGATACCGCAACGCCGTGCCGGTGGTCGATGGGTCGTTCGCGTTCTCGGGGAACAACCCGGCTCAGATCCGCTTCAACGGACGCCGGTTCGTGTTGATCGAGAAGAGGGACGACTGGTGGGGTTCCACGGTCGAGTTCGGTGCGTCGAAGAGTGCGCGCGGCCCCTTCCGGCACGTCGCCAGCATCCCTGAGCCCGCCAAGGGCGGCGACGAGTGCAACACCTACTTCGCGTCATGGGTCCCCTGGACCGTGTGGCCGGGCGTGTCCATCTGGGCGATCGGCCACAACACCTGGGACGGCTCCGGCTCGATCGGCGGCGACAGGGTGTACCACCCCACGTTCCACGCCATCGGTGTGTGACGGTCGCGACTGGCGAGAGGCCCTGCCGCCCGCCCGCCAGCCCGCCCGACCGGGTGCAGCTGGTGGCGAACACGTCGCGACGAGGGTGCGCCGTCGTCAGCCGGTGTGGTGGCGCCCGGTCCAGCGAGTGAGATGGCGGACGTCGGCAGGTGTTCGCAGGTGCCACACGGCTGCATGGTCCCAGGTGCCGTCGTGGGCGAGCATCGAGTAGAGCCGGCGGTATCTCGGGTACTGCATCCAGGTCCAGGCGACCATGTTCTCCGCTGGATCCCGGCTGAACAGGGTGCGGAGGGTCTCGCGATTGCCGGCCCACAGCTCCTTGCGGGTGAGGACCCTCCATGCGGTCCGGCGGATCACTCTCGCCGTGACGTGCCGGCGGGGGAGGTCGATCCACACGATGGTGTCGGCAGATGCGTGGACGATGTCCTGGACCATGCGGTAGTTGCCGTCGACCACCCAGCCGCCGTCGGTGAGTTCCTCGGCCACGTGCAGCCGGAACTCGGGCACCGGTGGGCTCGTCCAGCCGGGCCGGTGCCACAACGCGTCGAGTTCGACGTGCCGGAGCCCGGCGGCGGAGGACAGCGTCCGGGCGAGGGTGGACTTGCCGGACCCTGGTGAGCCGACGATGGCGACGCGCTGCACGGCGTCAGCCGCGCTGGTAGTTGGGGGCTTCCTTGGTGATGGTGACGTCGTGGGGATGACTCTCGTCGCGGCCGGCGGGGGAGACCCGCATGAAGCGCGCCGCCCGCAGGCCGTCGAGCGTCGAGGCTCCGGCATACCCCATGCCGGAGCGGAGGCCACCGACCAGCTGGTACACGACGTCGCCGAGCGGCCCCGCGTAGGGGACACGTCCCTCGATGCCCTCCGGCACGAGCTTGTTGGTCCCCGAGCCCACGGTCGATTCGCCCTGCTCGGTGGCGTAACGGTCGGCGCTGTCGCCGGTCATGGCGCCGAGCGAGCCCATCCCGCGGTAGCTCTTGTAGCGACGGCCCTCGAACAGCTCCATCTCGCCGGGGCTCTCCTCGGTGCCCGCCAGCAGCGAGCCGAGCATCACGGTCTCGGCGCCGGCGGCGATCGCCTTGACGATGTCGCCGGAGAAGGAGATGCCGCCGTCGGCGACGACCGGAACGCCGAGCTGCCTGGCCCGTCGGGACGCGAACCACACTGCCGACAACTGGGGCATGCCGGCGCCCGAGACGACCCGTGTGGTGCAGATCGAGCCTGCACCGACACCCACCTTGACGGCGTCGGCACCGGCCCTGGCGAGTGCCTCGACGCCGTCCTCGGTGACGACGTTGCCGGCGGTGACCGGCAGGTCGGGCCAGGAGCCCTTGATCCGCTCGATGGTCTTGACCACGTTGGCAGAGTGTCCGTGCGCGGTGTCGATCGACACGGCGTCGACCTCATGCTGCACGAGCAACTCGACACGTTCCTCGACGTCGTCGCCGACACCGATCGCGGCGGCACAGCGCAGCCGGCCGGCGGAGTCGCGGGAGGCGTTGGGGTAGTCGAGCCGCTTCTGGATGTCCTTCACGGTGATGAGACCGGCGAGGCGCCTGTTCTCGTCGACCAGCGGGAGCTTCTCGATGCGGTGCCGGTGGATGATCGCCTTCGCCTCGTCGAGGGAGGTGCCGACCGCAGCAGTGACGAGGCCGTCGGCGGTCATGTACTCCGAAACCGGGCGGTCGAAGTCGCTGCCCTCGCAGAAGCGGATGTCGCGGTTGGTGAGGATGCCGATGAGGCGGCCGTTCTCGTCGACGATCGGGACACCCGAGAACTTGAACTTGTTCATCAGGGCCTCGGCGTCATGGAGCAGCGCGGTCGGGGGAAGCGTGACCGGGTCGGTGATCATGCCGGACTGCGACCGCTTCACCTTCTGGACCTCGGAGGCCTGCTGAGCAGCCGACATGTTGCGGTGGATCACACCGATGCCCCCGTTGCGGGCCATCGCGATGGCCATCCGTGCCTCGGTGACCTTGTCCATCGCAGCCGACACGAGTGGAACGGCGAGCTCGATGTCGGCGGCGAAGGTGGCCGCGGTGTCGACGGCGTCCGGAAGGGTCTCCGAGTAGCCCGGGATGACGACGACGTCGTCGAAGGTCAAGGCGTCGAAGCGGTCGAAGAACTCGTCGTTGACGTTGGTGGTCGATCCGGAACGGAAGTGCGGGGCGGACCCACGGGCGTCGGTTCCGGACTCGTGGACGGTCGGGTGATTCTCCGTCATGTGACTCTCTCGTTCGCAGGGGTGGGGGTGCAGAGCTCGGCGAGGACCTCGACGAGCAGTCGGTGCTCGACCTCGTGGACGGAGGCCTCGAAGCTGTGGTAGTCGGCGAACGCCGTGAGGTCGATCTCGGCGGTGCCCAGAACCGGGCCGTCGTCGACGCCTTCGTCGGGCACGAGGTGGACCATCACACCCGATCGTGTGCGGGTCTCCGATTCGAACTCGTCCCAGGCCCGTTCGATGGCGCGGACCCCGGGCAGTTCGCCGGGCAGGGCAGGGTGGAGGTTGACGACACGGTCCGGGAACCAGCCGAGAAAGCTCATCGTGAGGATGCGCATCCAGCCGGCGAGCACGACCCAGTCGGGGTCGAAGCCGGCGACGACATCGGCGAGGCGAGCGTCGTAGTCGGCGCGATCCTCGCCGGTGTGGGGGGCGACATGGACCGCTGGGACGCCGGCGTCGGATGCCCTCCGGAGGGCGTACGCATCGGCCCTGTTGCACACGACGGCGACGACATCGGCGGGGAGCCGGTCACCGGCGGAGGCGTCGAGAACGGCCTGCAGGTTGGAACCGGAACCGGACGCGAGCACGACGAGCCGGGACCTCCGAGAGGTGCCGGCGGACTCGTGGGCTACACCCATGTGGAGACGGTACCGACGGCCCACGGAGGGGCGCCGCGTTGTGAACGAAAAATCAGCACAGATCGACCCCGGCTCCGTCGACGACCTCGCCGATGACCCAGCTCGGCTCACCGAACGACGACTGCAGCGACCCGACGTGGTCGGGTGCGCAGACCACGACCATGCCGACCCCCATGTTCAACGTGCGGTAGAGCTCGTCGGTCGGCATCTGTGGCGTGAGCTCACGGACGAGGCGGAACAGTGGCGGGACCGGCCACGAGCCGAGGTCGACGCGGGCGCCGAGCCCGTCGGGCAGCACACGCGGCAGGTTCTCGGGCAGGCCGCCCCCGGTGATGTGGGCGAGCGCCTTCACGTCGCCGCTGTCGAGGGCGGGGGCGAGGACATCGAGGTAGGAGCGGTGCGGCTCGAGGAGCATGTCCCCGAGCGGCCGGTCGCAGCCCTCCGGAACGACGTCCATCGGAATCCAGTCGAACACCTTGCGCAGCAGCGAGTACCCGTTCGTGTGCGGTCCGCTCGATCCGAGGGCGACGAGAACATCGCCGGAAGCGATGTCGGGCCGGGGGAGCAGCGCGCTCCGCTCGGCCACGCCGACGAGGGTGCCGGCGATGTCGAACGCACCGTCGCGGTAGACACCGGGCATCTCGGCCGTTTCGCCACCGAGGAGGGCGCAGCCGGCGACTCGACACGCCTCCGCCATGCCGGTGACGACCTCGGCGACGAGGTCGGCGTCGAGCACGCCGGCGGCGATGTAGTCGAGGAAGAAGAGCGGCCGCGCCGACTGGACGAGGACGTCGTCGATGCAGTGGTTGACGATGTCCATGCCGACGCCGCGCACCGTCCCGAGCCGAGCCGCCAGCTCGACCTTGGTGCCGACACCATCGGTCGAGGCGACGAGGACGGGGTCGTCGAGCGACGTGATCGCCTGCGCGGAGAAGACACCACCGAAGTTGCCCACCCCGTGCAGGACGCCGTTGTCGTGCGTCGCCTCGACGGCGGCCTTCATCTGTTCGACGGCGCGGTTCCCCTCGTCGATGTCCACACCTGCAGCCGCGTAGGAGCCCAGACCTGCTCCCGGTGCCCGCCAGCCGATGTCGCGCCGGACCTGCATGCCGTCGAAGTCGACGAGGTCGATCCGGGCATAGGCGGCGGAGCGGGCCGCGGCGAGATCGGCGCCGAGGCCGGTGACGGCGAGGACGCGGCCTCCGGCGGTGTTGCCGTCGGCGTCGACGCCCGCGTCGAAGCGCAGGGCAGGGATGGCGGGGTCGGCCCGATCGGCGATGGGCGAGCCGGTTTCCGGTGCATCCGGGTAGCCGGGGCTGGCGGCCACCACCGTGACTGCGGCCTTGTCACTGACCCGGATGGCTCCGGGCTCGAGTTCTCCCCGGGTGCAGGCCATGGCCACCTCGGCCAGGTCGGACTCGAGCAGAGGGAGGACCGCCTGGGTCTCCGGATCGCCGAAGCGCACGTTGTACTCGATCAGGCGGGGCCCGTCGGCGGTGAGCATGAGCCCGGCGTAGAGCACGCCGACGTATGGCGTCCCCTTCGCCCGGAGGTCGTCGAGAATCGGCTGGACGAAGGTCGCCAGGAGTTCGTCGGGGGTGTACGGGATCGGGGCCGGCGCATAGGCGCCCATTCCGCCGGTGTTGGGGCCCGTGTCACCCTCGCCGATGCGCTTGTGGTCCTGGCTGAGCGGGAGTGCGGCGGCGGTGTTGCCGTCGCACAGGGCCAGCAGCGAGCACTCGGGGCCGCGGAGCCGCTCCTCCAGCACGAACGTGCCGCCCGTCGCGGCGGCATCGTTGATCGCCTCGACGGTTTCGTACTCGGTGGCCGGAACGGCGACACCCTTGCCGGCGTGCAACCCGTCGAGCTTGACCACGACCGGCGCGCCGAGATCCCGCCACCAGGCGAGTGCGGCGGCCGCGTCGTCGAACTGGGCGAAGGCGGGACCGGGC